>JASFVG010000386.1:0-4854 GCA_050049955.1 Anaerolineae bacterium
GTCATCCGCGGGCCGCCGGAGGCGGCATTTGCCTGCCACTGGTGCGAGATCGCGCGCTCCCAACGTCGCGCACCGAGGCTACCGCTGCGCTGCTCCGCAGCGCCGCCGGATCACTGATCCGGCGGGAGCCAGGTTTTTGGGGGCGAGCGCGGCTCAGTCCTTTGTGAACTCGGTCAGCGGCCCAATGGTCTTTCTGAACAGTAGCTCAGAATGGCCGGGGATGATGAAGCCCTCCAGTTCACCTACGACCTCGTAGCCGAGCCTCTCGTACAGCCTCTGCGCGCCCATGTTGAAGGAGGAGACGGTGATGAACACATTGGGGGCGTCCCCGAAGATCCGGCGCTCTGCAAAGGCCACTAGCCGGGTGCCAATGCCCCTGCCCCTCCACTGTGGCGCAACGCCTACCGACTGCACGTAGCCGACGAACACGCCGTGCATCAGCAGGACCACGAACCCGACGATCTCGGCGTCGACGAGGGCGACGTAAACCTCCCTCATCGGGTCGCTCATAATCTCAAGGGAGGCATTGTAGTCCCGCCGCAGGGTGATCCACGGCTCCGAGTCAGCCATCATCCGAGCGCAGACCTCTGCCTCGGAAGCGTCCCGCAGCCGCCTGATCTCGGTTCTCACACGGCCCTCCGTGCCCACCTGATGCCGCTATGGCCTACCCGTCCCCATCCGCGGCCTATGTCCACTCGCGCTGATACCATCGTGCCCCACCCAGGTCGACGGACGGCGCTAGGCGCACGGTGTACTTGTTGTGGCGCTTGGATCGGAGTGCCACATACGAGAGCAGGTGATACTACTCCTCACTGGGGAGCCAGCCGGCGCCGTCGACCGTATGGGTGACGCGCTCCACCTCCCCTCCGGGGCGCACACGGTAGACCTCGGGAGGGCCGTCCCGGTCTGACGTGAACCAGAGCGTACCGCGAGCACCTACGGCCGGGGCCCAGCTCTCTCCCCGCTCCGTGTGCGTAACGCGGACGACGGCACCGTCGGCATCGATGCGGTAGATTTCGCGCCCGCCGTCGCGGTTCGAGCAGAAGTAGAGGGTCCCATCGCGACCCACGGCCGGAGCCCAGCTCTCTCCCTCGGTGTGGGTAACGCGCTCTACACCCCCCTCGGCCCTTAGCCGATAGATCTCGCGCGGTCCGCCGCGGTTGGAGGTGAAGTAGAGGGTTCCGCCTGGGCCGGCGGCCGCGCCCCAGCTTTCACCATGCTGGGTATGGGTGACCTGCTGCACCGCTCCATCGGCGTCCAGGCGGTGAATCTCGCGCGGTCCGCCACGCTCGGAGGTGAAGTAGAGCGTGCCGCCGGGCCCGACGGCGGGAAACCAGCTTATCCCCCCGGCGGTGTGGGTGACCCTGACGACGGCGCCGTCGGCATCCAGACGGTAGATCTCCACGCGACGGTCGCGGTCCGAGGTGAAGTACATGGTGTCGCCAGGGCCCTCGGCCGGGGCCCAGCTCTCGCCGTCGCTGGTGTGGGTGACCTGAATGACCGTACCGTCGGGCGTAAGGCGATGGATCTCGCGTTTGCCGCTGCGATCGGAGACGATGAGGCCCAGGTCTATGCCGCCAGCGCCTTGCCCGCCGCCCGTCCCTGCCCCGGCGAGTGCTGCCACGATACCGGGTACGGCCACGGCGAGGATCAGAAGACCGACGGCGGCCACGGGCTTGACTCAGTCCGGGGCAAGACGCCAGGCGTCTGCGAGCTGGGCCCACAGATGCTTGACTGGGCTCAGATCGGCGACGGGAGTTGAGATCCGGGGAGAACGCCGTGGCGCGACGGCGGGTGGCACTCCTTGATCCGCAGGCGGTGGAGCGTGGGCACCAGCAATCTCGGCAAGAGGTTTCTCGGCGACAGGTCGCTTCACGCTGGGACCCGGGCGGGCGGCGGACTCAGGCGGATCCTCGCTGGGTATGACTGCGGGCTCGCGCTCGGGCGCCCCCACTTCGCCCTCGGCGGGGTCCGGGACCACGTGCGTTGGAGGGGCGGCGGGCCGGGACCGTACGGGCTCTGGCGCCAGCACGTCCGCCCGCTGTAGCGCCTGTGCCAGTCCATCGATGGTGCTGAACCGGTCTGTAGGCGCCTTCTGCAGGGCACGCTCCACGGCCCCGACGACGTGCCCCGGGACGGTAGGGCAGAGCGCCCTCAGCGGCCGCGGTAGAGCGGTCTGAATGCGCTGCATGTTGCGCATCTGGGCCGCGGGCGTGGTCTCCTCCTCGAAATCGAGGTACGGGCGCCCAGCGATCATCTCATAGAGGACCGTGCCCACTGCATACACGTCCAGCCGTGGATCGTCTCGAACTCCCTCCAGCTGTTCCGGCGCCATATGGCGCACGGTGCCCATGGTGACGCCAGTAGCGGTGAACAGCCGCCGCGTCATGAGGTCGGTCGACACGTGAGCGATGCCGAAGTCGGCCAGGTGGGCGCGCCCGCGCTCGTCGAAGAGGACGTTCCCGGGCTTGATGTCGCAGTGGATCACGCCCTCTTGATGCGCGTAGGCCAGCGCCTGGCATAGGTCCCGTGCGATCCTCAGCACCTCCGGGACCGGCAGCGAGCCCCTCTTGAGCCTGTCCGCGAGCGAACCTCCGGGCAGAAACTCCATAGCGAGGTAGTAGGTATTCTGGTCGTGGAAGACGCCGAAGCTGCGGGCGATGTGAGAGTGCGTGAGGCGAAGCGTCGCCCGGGCCTCCTGGATGAAGCGCTGCGCGATCTCGCCGTCGTAGAACAGGCTGGGCAGCAGCTCCTTGATCGCAACGACCTCGCCGGTGAGCCGTTCACGGGCGCGGTAGACGTGGCCGAAGCCGCCGCGGCCGATGACCGCCTCGATGCGGTACTTGTTGTCGAGTATCGTCCCTGGTTGCAGCATCGCTGAGTCGCTCCCTCAACAGTCCTTGTCGTCAGCCAGGGCTACGAGAGGGCAAGCAGACGGGCAACGCGGCAGCCTGTCCGACCCAGCCCCTGTTTGCTCGAGCATTCTGATCGACTGCACGGGCGGATGGCTCATTCCTACTTCTCGGCCAGAACGATGACTCTGTCGCCCTCCCGGAAGGTGATGGGGGCGGACTTGTCGGGATTCAGGACAACACCGTATCGCCGCTTGGGATCGCCGGCGTGTTCGTGCACGCGATAGCCCAGCGCGACCTCGCCCTGACGCCGAGCGGACTCCACGACGGTGTAGAAGTTCAGGGGTTCGTTCAAAGCTACATACTGGTCTGAGGCGCGCAGGTAGATCTCTGACCCCATCGGGTCGAACAGGCTTGCCAGCACAGCACGGAGGGATGTGTCCTCGGCGACATGTGCAAGTATGAGGCTCACGACGCGATCGCTGACGATGAAGTCGTCTGCCCGCGCAGCCTGTGCCAGATCTGTGTTGCGGCTGTCCATCAACTCGCTGACGATCGAGAAACTGCACGCTGTACGGTCAGCAATGTCCCGCAGGTGTAGAAGCGTGATCAGCGTGCGCGCGTCAGCGTCATCGGCATTCACCACATCGGAATAGGCGAGAAGGATCACGTGATCGACATCGTCGAACGGCAGGCCGTCCAGCACAGGGCGGCTGGTCGTTTCGCCAGGGCTAAGACTGACAGCTAGATGCTCGATACGCCCGCGGTGATTCGCGAGGTCCGCCTCGGGCTCGCCCATGTCGGCCATGACCGTTACCCGTGAACCCGACGCGACGTACTCGTCCAGCTGGGCGATGACGTACGGAGCACGCCAATTCCATCCCAGTATGACCACGTGCTCGGGCGCAGCCTCAACCGGCTGAGGCCGCACGATAGCATGCTCGTTGATGCCCAGATCCGTCAGCCCGGATAGGATAACGGTATTGTCATCCTCCGAGACTGCAATCACCTCAGCCCCATCCTGGAAGACCGTGTCCATCGGAGGGTTGATCGCCGGAGGGCCTCCCTCGGGGCAGATGCCCATGACCGTCGAGCTCTCGTATGCCAGCAGCGCCTCGCTGAACGACTTGCCTGCCAGTCGAGGCTCCAGCTTGAAATAGATCTCGTCACCGGCGAAGTTGAGCAACTCCGTGTACACAACGGGAAGCCCAGACTGACGGCAGGTCTGGGCCGCGATACGGGCGATGACGTCCCCGATGAGCACCAGCTCGGCCTCCTCGCCAGCGGCGAGCCGGGCCACCTCCATATTGGCGGGATTGCGGATAGCCGCCACGATGCGATAGGGCTCCGGGGAGCGGGAGGGGTTGTTGGTGATGGCCAGTAGTGTCTTGATGACCGCCGAATCCGGATCGGAGCGATCCGGCGAAAGGACGATGATCGATTTGGCGGTGTCGAGGCTCATCAGGTCCAGACTCGGCATGTCCATCGAGCTCCCCGTCCGGCAGACGATGCGGGTGTGGCCGGTGTCGCCGATCCTGGCCCGGATGGTGTCCTCCATCTCGACCTTGTCCTTGAGGGCGAGGATGGCGATCGTGGCGCGCGGCTGGTTGGCATTGGCGACCACCAGCTCCGAGATGATGGGCATAATCTTAGCCGACCAACCGAGGATGACTGTGTGCCCGGATTCGACGACCCGAGAGCGCCCCTTGCGGAGTTGTTCCAGCCGGCTGTCGATGCCGGCGCTGATGAGCCCGATGAGGGCGCTGGTGACGAACATACTTAGAAACACGACCACTGTGGTCGAAAGGCGTAGGGCCCAAGGATCGGAGAGCAGCGTGTCGGTGTCAAGCGCCACCATCAGATACGCCCAGATCTGATCGGGGGGGTTATCGGCGAAGCTGATGCCAGCTAGGTAGACCACGCCGGTCATAACGAGAACCACGATCGCGGTGACGACGGCCAGCCAGCCGATTAGAGACAACGGTCCTATGGACAGTGTTCG
>JASFVG010000387.1:0-4850 GCA_050049955.1 Anaerolineae bacterium
GTCGTAGGTATCCCGGGTGGTCTGAACCAACAGACGGCCATCGATATGCCTAGTCTTCACCCGTCTATCGTTCAACTCGGATTCGGTCAGCGGCGTGGGGAATCTCCTGAACAGATCAAGGAGAAGCGGATCGAGTTCTGCATACTCGATGGCTTCTACCGAAGGATGTCTCAGTGCCTCACGGATGACACCGCCCGCCCCACCACTCAAGATAAGGAGTCTTCTCGGTTCAGAATGTGCGAGAAGTGGAAGATGAACGAACGCCTCCACGTGTGGCACATCCGGTATGGGGGTCATCACACTGGGAACACCGTCCTGAAAGAAGATGTATTGTCCCTGGTTCTCGACAACGCAGATGTTCCCGTATTGAGAGTTCTGGTAGTGGACCAGATTGTGACCTCTCCACTGCGCGCTGATTGACAGCTGATGTAGCCTGTCCGCCTGACCGGCAAGGACCAGATAGCCGGAAGCAAACGTGAGTGCGCCTAAGGCGACCACAATCGTCTTCTGAGCCAAACCGGTCTTCCAGTAAGGGGCAACCAGAACAAGGGACGCGATCATGTTCATCAGAGCGAGCCCTGAGAACGCCCAGAATGTGTTGAGATACGGAATCAACAGATAGGTACAGGCCACTCCGCCGGCGATCGTGCCCACTGTCTCATAGGCGTAAACCTTGCCAGCCGACGATACATCCTGACTCGACAACACTGCATACACTTGGCAGCTGAACGTGAACAACGCTCCGTGGAGCAAGGCTACCGGTAGGAGTATGGCAAACGAGCAGCAGAACATCGGCACAAACCCAACACTCTCCCCAACGGAAACACCCATTGCTGTCCTCAGGATCCGTGTTGCGAAGACCGCCGCGAACAATGACAAGGAGAAGAGGATCGAAATCACTGCAAGTGCTTCAGGACCATTCCTCGATTCTGCGGCCTTCCGCCTGACAATGAGGCATCCAAGAGCCTCAAGAATGAGCCAGTTGGCCATGATAATGCCGATGCAGAGCTCGTTGCCTGAGAAGACAATCAGAAGCTCTCTCAGCAGGAGGATCTCAGCGACCAGTCCGCTGAATCCCATAGTGAGTATGGCCAAACGGATGCGGCTCTTCATGGATCCGGACCTCTTGAGACGCGGCGGATCGGCCATCCGCGACCGCCTAACGCAGCGCCCTCGACCACGCCACCCGTTGTCATAGCACGACCTGTTCGACCTAGCCGTAGACAGACTGGCATTGACGGACATTCGGGTAGTTCCCGACTGCCACACGGCCCCGACGGACGGAAAGACCTGCCCGATCTGAAGGCAGTCGGTCAGGACCTGAATCGCGCGTGTCTGCTAGCGACAGCTGCGATCCCCAGTGTCTAGTTTGAGAGCAGTGTACGAGCGCGATTGGCTACAACAAGCACCGATCCGAATGCGGCTGGGCGCGACTGAGCCCGAGAATCAGCCAAACCGCAGTCGGTGCTGAAGCAACTCCGGAACGACGTGGAACCCTCTTGGGTTCGCGAAGAAAGGGTAGAGGTGGGCCCACCTGGATTCGAACCAACGATTAGCCGCGTACGGTCGCCATTCCTCTTCGGCTACGGTTGCCTCGGCGGAAGCGAGCGTTGGAAGTGGTCCCGGTTATTCGGCAGCCGCTTCGAGGGCGCATGCCAGCAACTCGGTCACACCCAGGGACGCCGCCATGCGCCGCACAGCGTCGAAGTCCAAGCGGCCCCCCTGGACTTTCAGCACGCCAAGCACGTCACGCCACTGCCGGTCGGAGACACAACCGCCCATCGCATGGCGCACCCCAAGGGCCTCCAAGGCGTCGATCACCATCATCGTGACTGCGATGGGCTCGACCAGCATCACGCCCCCTCCGGGCCCGGACCGTAGGCCCGAGTGGCTAGCTCGGAACCCAGAAGAAGGGTGGCCAGGCGACGGCGGCGCTGTTCCGCGGTATCGTCCGGATGGCATTGTCGCAGGCCCGCCAAGGCCATCGCTCGCGCCGTGCGGTTCATCGCCCCCACGAGCGCCAGCTTGTGTCAGGCCGGCAGACGTCGCATACGCTCGATCTGCATCCGTTCGATCTCCGGTGCTGTATCGGGTGCAAGCGTGACCACGCGATTCCTTGTGCCTCTACAGCTGCGCCGCCTAGGCCACGGGACCAGGCTCTGAGCGAAGGTCAGGTGCTTCCCGGATTATACTGTCGCTACAGGACCCCGCAAATCGTCTCCGCCTGAACGCGGTCTGTCGCCATCGCACCGTGAGAGGTCCGCCGTCCCCGTCTGCTGGCCGCTGCCTGCGGCAGAGCGAGAGGCGCGATGAGTGCTGGACATCGCCTCCCTCCGGGGCTATCGGGTTGTCGGGAACTCGTAGGTATCAGGAGGCAGGGGATCAACGAGAAGTGCAGCTATCCACCACTCCTGCAAGCGTGCATCAGAGGAAAGCGGGCTGAGGTGGGCCCACTTGGATTCGCACCAAGGCCGAACTTCAGTCAGGCACCTTGCCCGTTCAGCTATGGCAGACCGCGATCCAGATACAGGCACCTGGTCAACGTGCGCACTCTATGCTTCAGCTACACCGAATGGCCTCAGCCTGTAGCCGCTAAGGTATCGGTGAGCACACGACTCGGCAAGCAAAGCCCAGGCTTGTGAGCCGGAGTTCATAGGACGCCACGAATCGCGCCCAACGGTGGCCTAGAGATACTTCCCAACCGCCTCGACTAGCTTGCCCAAATGGCTTGGCCCCTCGACGGTCACAGCCGCAAGGTATCCCATACCCGCCACAGATCCCGCCTCTCCCAGAACCCCGGATCAGTGGGACGCTCGTCTCGACAACTATTCAAGACGTCATCCGCCACCGGTTGAGAACAGTCGACAGAAGCAAGATCCAGCTCCGGATTCCCGTAGTAGACCGCTGGATCTATCACAACTGGCCCCTCTTCCGTGCTGATGAAGTTGTTCTGTTGCGCATCGCCGTGAACCAGCGACGGTGCCACTTCAGGCCCGCACAGTTGTTAGGGAACTCGTCATTTCGAGGGACCGCAGGGAGTCGAGAAATCTCGCTTGTCGCGACCCGGAGATTCCTCCGCTTCGCTCCGGTCGGAATGACGGTCAGGCTATGCTATGGCGTGGAGTTACTTGGACTCTGGGTGGTGCGCTTGCACCATGGCTGAACTCGGGTAGATGGGAAATCAGTCTTTCGACCTGCCGAACGACGGCCGGGGGTATGTTGCCGGAATCAATCGCCGATCTCAGCCCCGGCCTAAGCCGCCGCTCCCGATAGAATGTGGCCCACTCATTCATCGGCGTGTTGTCCTGGTAGAGAGGCCCAGAGTAACCATGCGTCTCCAGGCCGAACCGATCCCACTGGACCCTATGGATCTGGGCAAGCGTTCGTCCTATCTGTCTCCAATGACGAGGGGCTCGATCGATCGGCTGGACTGCTTTCAGGATCAAGATGCTTCCCAGTTGGACCGGGACTACGTCGATCGGCGTCGGCGTGAGCACACCTGACCGGTCAGAGAGCAGTCGGAATCCTGCAAGTTCAGTCTCAAACTGCTCAAGGCTATTTGTCGCCTCACTGAGTTTGGCAAACACAGGATAGGAACCATCCGAGAGGATAGCGGCGGGATGACAGGCAAAGTCTGTCATATCTTTCACATCTTCTACAGCCCACCGTCGCCCTATGTGTGAAGAAACTGCGCGCTCCACAGGGATCCGAAGGCTGTTCTCCGCCAACCGAACCGTCGGGACTCGGTTCCGCGACCCGCAGCGCCTGTTCGCTGGCGACGTACCCACGTCCATCTTCCTACCTGTACGGGGCTATGCGATCGTCATGAAGCAGCAAGGGAGATTGCCGGTGATCAACCGCAAGACCGGCTGCCCATCCGCGGCAATACCGCACATTCAGAAGGCCATCAAACACCGCGCCCACCTGGAATCGAGCCAAGGCCCCATCAGATGTCGTCCCTCTCCAGTTCGGTCACGGCTGCTTGGCGGCGGAGAGACGCATCCTGCGTGTGCACGCCTGTCACGCGGCCGCACGGCATACGCCTGCAGTTGGCCGCCCCAAGCGGCCAACTCCCCAGGCCAGCTTACCTGGCCCGCCTGCGCAGCTGGCCCGTCAGCGCAGCTGGCCCACCGGCGCAGCTCGCCCGCCCACGCGCCGGCCGAAGCCCGATCAGGCGCAAGCCGGGCTAGGTGGGCCAACTCAGTTGCTGTCTTTCGAACATATGACCTGGAAGAATCGGGCCAGCAAGTAGTACGGATACCGATCAGCCAGGCTGAACTCCAGTTCTTCCAGTTCCGACATGAATGGTTCGTTGAACTTCGGCTCATTGGGCAGCCAGTCGCAGAGACACCGCACGCCATAGAAGCCTTCTATGGTACAACCCGCTTGCTCCACCAAGTCGATGATTTCCCTCTCGGTGAAGGTCCGCATGGCAAGATCGAAGATGGTCCCGTGACCATGACTTGCATCCAGTTGATCTAGAGCTTTCCGCAAGTCGAGTTCACGGAAGGCCGCCTTGTAGACTTCGGAGAAGCCATTGATGGTTACAAGGGATAGAAGCCCGCCACGACGCAATGGATGGTGCAGGGCTCGGAGACTGCGATCTGGATCGTCCAGGTAATGAATCACATTGTGACAGACGACCAGATCGAACTTGGGCTCCCGAAACAGTTCGGGAATGTCCATGATCTCTGCGGCGATGAAGTCGATCTGCTCAATCAGCTCATGCTCTTCGGCAACAGCCACTCCATCGGCCAACATAGCCTCGGACGAATCGAGGACGACGACTCGATGACCGGCTTGCGCGAATTGAATGGCCGTAATCCCATTGCCCCCGCCAGCATCGAGGA
>JASFVG010000388.1:0-4834 GCA_050049955.1 Anaerolineae bacterium
CCTGTTGACCTCGTGCGCTTCGTTCAACCTATCCTCATCCTGCCGGGTCAAGGTTTTCTTGATGGTCCCGTCGCTCTTGACTTCTCCCGTCCTATCGTCGCGGATCTTGGTCATCATGCCGAGCAGTCTGTTGGCGTTTATGCGCTGCGCCTTGAGCAATGTCTTGAGCTGGAAGGCTAGACTGGGCTTCACAGCGGTGTCCCCTTCGATATCCCGGACAAGGACGTAGGGTACGTACATGTACGGTGCGGCGAAGAACTCCCTTTCCTCGAGCAACGCGTCCAGGTAGGTCCCCATGATCGGCTCACCCTGCATGCCCACATCTTCAGTGTAGCCGTAGGTGCCCTGGAATACATCGACGCCCAGCCCCTTTCCGGCTTCCGGGAACCCTGAGTTCTGCAAGATTGCGGGTGTCCCAAGAGCACCTGCCGACAGGATGACGGTGTCCGCGTGAATCTCCCGCTGGCCTCCTCCGTTGACAGCCAGAACGCCCGTGACCCGGCCATTCTTGTGCAAGACTCGCGTGACCTCAGTGTTGAGCAGCAGATCTGCCCCGTGCTGCAGTGCTTCATCGAGGAAATCCAGGGCCGTCCACTTGGCTTTTGTCGGACAGCCCCACATACAGAGACCGCACGCCTTGCACCTGCTGAAATCCACGCACTTGGGCGTAGGTTTCATATCCCAGCCCAAGGACCGGGCTCCTTCGATGAGGCGCCGAGTACCTGCGCCGACAAGGTCAGCGGGCATGGGCTCCACGTGCAGGTCGGACCTGGCCGACGCAAGCTCTGCCGCCAGGTCGATCCCCCACTCGTTGAGGATCCTGTCGGGGGGCGTTGGCGCATTGCCCATGGCGACATAGGATGCGCCACCAAGAACTCGTGGTCTTCCGACCCAGATGCCGCCATCTGTCCTGGTGTACTTCCCCTCCCTGTCGGCATGGACTTTGCGACCGGCAGTCCAAAGCCCGGTGCCCTTGATCCGGGGACCGTACTCGACAACGAGCACGCTTCTCGTCCGGTCGGCCAATTCCTTTGCCATTGTGGCACCACCGGGGCCTGATCCGACGATCAGATAGTCATACCGTCTGTCCAGCTCCATGCTGTCGCGCTCCTTTCGGTGTGTCTCCAGCGAAACCGCTATCCCCGATCGCGGGAGAGTCGCGGCACGGGTTGGGCCTTACGGGTGGTTCACAACGACCCGATCGATTCGGATGTCTGTAAGCGCTCCATGCCACTCCATCAATCGCCGGTGTGTTGTTGTAGGTGACGGATGTTGCAGAGCTGTGGCCCTGCTTGCCGGAAGGCAACCACTCACAGCCCGATCCCGATTCTGCGTTCAACTGCGGCACTCTTTTCTAGACCCCTTTCTGACAGAAGGCAAGGTAGCTCAAGATGGTATCCTTCTCGTAGGGGCCACCGATAGCTGGAGGAGCATGCGGCGGCCAAGGAAGCTGCCCGATGAATTGATATTCTGGCCGATGCTTGGACCAAGGTCGGAGATCATGCTCAGGGTCTTGACGAAAGTGTGTGAAGAAGAGCCCATGGTAGGCGACGTGCCAGAAGTCGGTCTTGTGGTCGGCGCTATTCCACATCGATTCAGGGCATCTGCTGACGGACTGCTTGAGTGTTTCGAGACAAGCCTCACTATGGGCAGCGATGATGTCCGCATCGTTGGTCGTAGTTGCCTCCAATCGGCGAATCAGCTCGCACGCATCGCCGTTTGTGTGAGGCAACGTCCAACGGACAAAGACTCGTGCGGCGAAATCCAAGTTCAGTCTTTGAAGCATTCGCCATGACGCTTGTGGCGCCCATCGGCTTGCCGACCGCCGCGCCTCACCAAGGGATGGCGTAGATGCCATGCTTGAGTACTTTCTCCGCATCAGTCGGCTGGCAAGAGCCCCACGAGCAACGTTGGGACATTGATCGGCAGCACTGTGAGACGCGCGTGGTCGAGTGAATACTCCGCCATATCCAGCACAGTGCGCGGCCTTGTAGGGAAGAAAGCCTTCGGTACAGTCGGCACGATGAGCATGGCAAGAGGAAGAAGCCCGTTGGCAAGACCGTACTGATACTCGTAGTAGTCCAGGTACCGCGCGGAACTGTAGCCGATCTGGACCTCGGCGAACGCCAGTCCCTTCCGGAGGTCACCAATGAGCTTCGGGTCCGCGCGCAAAGTGGGCCGTGGCTCCCAGCCAAGCCGTAGGAACTCCCCAGCGGAGGCTCTAGTCTATCCCGTTTGGTGCTCGTAGACCTTGCCAGTGTCGATGAAATGGATGGAGCTCGCCCACTCGACGGCCGCGACAACGGACTCCACTTCGCCGATCTCACGGCCAAGTGTGCTCCTGAGCTGGTCGCGGCAGTGAGAGTATGCGTACTCGGCTTTCATGTGTCTCGCGCCTCGATTTCTTCGCGGGCTACGTGGTCCCGGAACCGTTGTCACCCTACAGCCCCTTGAAGAGATGGCGTACTCACCGGGACGCTGGGGACGCCGGTAGAGCTGGGAAGCGCCAGGCGGTCAGTAGCGGTACGTGGGTACCTCGGCTCCGCTGGGATCGTACAAGTGCCCACACTCCCCACTGTTCGCCCTAGCTCGCTGCCCGTGTGGTGGAAGTTGAACCCGCACGACTCAGGATGATCCTCGTTGGTATACACCCGACACTCCTGCCCTGGCTGCAGGACGAGGTCGGGAAACCAGAAGTCCTGGCCTGGGTCGTCAGCGTTCAGGTGCCAGCCGTTCAGGTTGACGGGAGAAGCGCCAACGTTCTTGACGACCGCGTATTCGTCGCTCTCGACTTGCTTGACTTGGCCGTCGTGTTGGGGATGACGCCGTAGGCCCTGTTGGACAAGCCCTGAGGGGCGAGCATCCCCAGCCGCGAACAGTTACTGGGCCACTGCGCGGCATCCGGGGCTGCCTCGCTCCTCGTTGCCACGGAAGACGAACTCCATGGCATCCATGCAACTCGCGCCATCGAAGGCCTTCCGGTATCGCACTTCCTGCAACCCTGCCTCTTCTGTGGGCACACAGGTTGTTCCTCATTCAGAGTGCAAGACCAAGGGTAGGTAGACGCGGGCCTGAATCGCCGGGATCCACAGCCGGTACAGCCCCTCGGGCGAATTGAGGAAGATATCTCCCGTCGAATTGCGATTCACATAGCCCGCATCCACGGGCAGGTTGGAGGCAAACAGTTCGACCTGGCCAGCCGGATGAACCTGATAAAGCAGAAAATCAGGGTTGAGGAGCCACCAGATGGTTCCACTGTCGTCGACACTGAAGCTGCCCATGGGACAGCAGCCGACGCGGTTGACCTGGGCCACGATCTGCGAGGTCCCCTGGGCCAGATCCAGAGCCAGGATCCATCGATCCACCTCGGGACCGGTCATAAACCGCGCCTCTTCGGTGGCAAAGGCGTAGAGCGTGCCGTCCGGGGCAAAGTCCAGCAGCACGTCCAGCGGTGCCCTGGGTAGCTGCACCTCGTGTGCATCGACCATTCCTTCCGTGGAGAACTCTGTCACCAAGGCAAGAGCCGGGTCCTCTTGGGCTTTGCCCCGGTAGCCAAAGACGTGCCCTGTGGTGGGCTCGACGGCCAGGGAACCGATCTCAAGGTTGGCGGAATCGGGGACGAGCGTGAGGGTCGTGGTCCCCTGCGCCAGGTAGTACACGCCACTGGTGGTTTGCGTGGCCAGGGAGGCATACAGTCCCCCGCTGGAGTCAAAGGCGAGGCCGTGGACGTGGCCAACCAGACCGTCGAGGTACAGCTCGTTCAAGCCCTCAGCAGTGAAGCGCACGACCTGCGAGGGCACGGAGCTCCCGCAGCCATTCACGGCGACGTACAGGGCGTCATCGGGGCCGACATCGGCCGCGTTCGAGTTGGCCCAGGGCTGGTGAATCGCGTTTCCCCCCTCGCCTGCGCCCAGGTCAACCCAGGTGATCATGTTGTCGACCCAGGAGGCAAAGACGGCTCTACCGGAAGGGTCAAAGACCACTTCAGCGGGGCTCCTGAGAACCGCACATTCGGCATTGGGTGCCGTCATCTGGGTGAACTGCCCCGTCAGGAGATCGACCCGGGCGAAACCCGATGCGGCGCTGTTGACGTAGAGGTCTCCTCCCGGGTCCAGGGCTAGGTCGGTGTTATCCGGGGCGATGGTTGCCAGGATGCTGGAGGTGCCATCGGGATTCAGGCGAATGAGGGTGCCGGCTGTGATGTCAGAGACAAAGATTGTATCGGCGTCAGAAGCCACTAGGTCGTAGGCCGACTGAAGTCCCGTGAGCAAGGTATCGGACGAGCCGTCGGGGAAAAACTCGGCGACAGCAGTCCCTCCATCTGACAGGCCCAGCGTGCGGCCGCTCTTTGTGTAGCATAGGGGAAGGCCTCCCGGTGCAATGTCGCCCCACACCTCGTGACGTCCGTCAGGCCAACCCTGGCGATATTCGCCGTCTACTACGATGAAGAAAGTGTCCTCCGGTCCACCGATGATGAGGGAGGCGGCGGTCTCGGGCAATAGGTCAAGCACGGTGGTCAGCGTTCCCTGGTCCACATCGAGTTGGGAGACCCGCCCCCCCCTGTGGGTCCCAGGTGCCTGACATACAGGCTCCCGCCGTGACTGGCGACGATGCCGCTCAGACCGGCGAGAGGTGGACGATACACGACCTCGTAGGCGTAGTCGGCTGGCAGTTGGAGGCCATCCTCCTGGGCAAGGTCCGGGCTCACGGTCGCAGCGGCCAGGGGCCGCAGTTGGCTCACCAACCCCAGAAGTGCTAGAGCTATCCCGAGTCCCAGAACCAAAGGTGTGAGCGCGTGTCTGATCTACATCGTTTGCCTGCCTCCCTCCCGTCT
>JASFVG010000389.1:0-4816 GCA_050049955.1 Anaerolineae bacterium
CTCCGTAAGAGGAGAGAGGACTTCCTGCGGACAAGGCCACCCGGTATGGATTACCGGCGGGAGCTGCTGCGACGCGGGTCAGTCATCAATCATCTCCGGACCTACAGGAAACAGGTCCTTGAAGACCTCGGCGGATTCAATGAGAAGCTCCGCCACGGTGAGGACTACGAGATGGCCCTGCGGATTGCGGATCAACACGATATCGGGCTGGTGCCTGAGTTCCTGTACGCCTACCGGATTCACCCCGGCAATACCTCAGAATCCCTTCGCTTCAAGGCGATCAGATTCTGGTGGCGGGGGTTCCTCTCAGCACGGGAACTAGCGAGGAGCGGCAGAATACGATTCCCCGTGAAGCCGGAGTACAGCCTGGCCTGGTCGATGTTGGCTGGGCTGGGGGATGCTCTGGGCCTCGGATCGGTCGAGTGCTCGATCAATCGAATCCGCTCGCTCGCCAACCGTGCCCTCGGTCTTGCGCACTCGCAGGTGTTGCTCCCGCTAGCCCGCCGCATCTACAGGTCCTTGCCCGACAACTTGTCTTGGTGGCCGATCGACTGGCTGAGGCTAGGGGGAGGCAACCCCTCGGCTCACGAGAAGCGGGTTGCGTACTACGTGTGGCGCTTCCCAACCCTCAGCCAGACCTTCATCCAGCGCGAGGTGACGGCGCTGAGGGACGCAGGGCTCCCGGTACAAGTCGTGGCGGACGCTGCAGAGGATGTGCAGCTTCTTGGCGAAGGCGCCAGGTCCCTTTTGGAGGACACTCACTATCTTCTACCGATCCAGGAGGAGCGTCTCTGGGAGTACAAACACCATTTCGTGTGGTCCAATCCTTTGCGTTACGTAAGCCTCTTGCTGTATGTGGTGTTCCACAGGTACACCCGCTGCAAGACATTCGCGGAGGACCGCGAAGTGTTCGACAAGGCGGTGTATCTCGCCGGCACGCTGAAAGACAGGAATGTCAGCCATATTCACTCCCCGTGGGCCGACCAGTGTGCCTTCGTCTCGCTGATTGCGTCGAGACTGCTGCGAGTGCCGTACTCGGTGCAAGGGCGCGCCCACGACCTGCACCGCGATTCGCATCGGTATGCCCAACGCGAAAAGCTGGAGAATGCGGAGTTCGTCATCACGAACACGCGCTACAACGAGTCCTATATCAGGTCCTTAATGAGCAACGCAAAGTGGCGCCGAGTATCCGTCATCAACAACGGTATCGACCTCGCGCGGTGCGTGCCCAGGGAACGGCCGCGAGCCCAGGCGCGCTCCGTTGGCGTTCTGTGCGTCGCGAGGCTGGCTGAGGAAAAGGGGCTCCAGTATCTGCTGAAAGCATGCCGGATACTCAACGATGGAGGACTGTCGTTCGAGTGCCAGATCATCGGCGGTCCTGAGGAACCTCTGTACGCCGACTACATCGTGAGGCTGAAGAAGCTTCACAGGGAGCTGGGTCTGGAGGACGGCGTCGCCTTCCTTGGGCCACAGCCCTTCGAGCAAGTCTTGACGGAGTACTCGCGCGCCGACATCTTCGTGCTCCCGTGCGTTATTGCGAAGAGCGGCGGGAGGGACATCATCCCGAACGTGCTGATCGAGGCGATGGCCATGCGGCTGCCCGTGGTCTCAACGCTCGTGTCTGGTATTCCCGAGATTGTTGAAGACGGCGTCAGCGGCATCCTGGTGCCTCCTAACGACGAGCAGGCGCTGGCGGATGCGATCAGCAAGCTGGCAGTCGATCCGGGATTGAGGCACACCCTGGGTGAGAACGCCCGACGGAGGGTTGAGGATCGCTTTGATATCCGAGAGAACATCGGCCGCTATATCGAACTGTTCACAGCCGGCAGCTCCCGTCCCCAGTGAGTGCAAGGGAGCCAACTCAGCGCAGTGCACAGAGGCGTTGCACTGATTGAACGGATATCGGGCCTAGCTCGTGGTGGCGGCAACCGCGCCCCGCTATCCCAAAGACGGGGGGCTCAGGTCTTTGTCGGACGAGCAGGGGGAGTCGGCAGTGGCATCAAGCGGTGCAAGAACAGCCTTCATCGTTACCCGCTCTTTGGGCGTGGGCGGAGTCGAGCGCAAGATAGCGGATGTCTGTGCCCACCTGAGTGAATCTCGGGAATCGACAGACCTTGGCCTGTACGTGATCCTGGACGAACCTAGACCTGTCGATTCCAACGAGGCGGTCTTCTTCGATAGAGTCAGTGCTTCGTCCGCGGTAGTCCTCCGCAAGCCTCAGCAACGACTGGGGCCCGTCGCCGTGCCATTCCTCGCCTTCCTTAGCACAAAGGCACTGACGCTGCAACCCACCGTGATCCTGGCATTCCTGCGCGGGCCAGGGCTTGTGTCGGTTCTCACGCGGCATCTACTGTGGTGGCGCCCCCTGCGGGTGTACATCAGCACGGACACCGTGCCTTCGCAGGCCCTTCTGGCCCAGGTACCCAATCCCGTGAAGAGATGGCTTATCCGGCAGCTGATGCGTGTCTGCTACCCGTGCGCTGACGCGATTCTCGCCCCAACCGAGGCTGCTAGGTCCGACCTTGTCCGCATCTTTGGCGTCCCTCCCACCAAGATCGTTGTCAACCGCAACTGGGTCCGCCACCATCCGGCTGACCGGAGTGTTGACACGCTCTTCGATATCATCTGCGTCGGCCGCGTCGCTCGGGCGAAGAATCTGACTTCGCTGGTGAGGATCATCCGTCAGGTACGCGACGTCATGCACACGCTCCGCGCGTGTATCGTGGGCGGCGGGGAAGACGCAGACGAGGTATCACGCCTGTCGCACGAGTTCGGTCTGGATGCGACGATTGAGTTTGCCGGGTATCGTCGCGATGTCAGCAAATACCTGCAAGCTTCGCGGCTGTTCTGCCTCACCTCGCGCTATGAGGGCCTCCCTATCGCAGCGCTCGAGGCCATGGCGCACGGCCTCCCCGTCATAACCACTAGCTATCCAGGTGCCGAGGAGCTGGTGCAGGATGGCGTGACGGGCTACATCTGCGGGACCGAGGAGGAGTACGTGGCCCGCGCAGTCCAGCTGCTCTCGCACGAAGAACAGCGCAAAGAGATGGGGGACCGGGCGCGCCTGTTCGTCCAGACATTCCACGGAGAAGAGAGCTTGAAGGAGTTTGCCAGGCTCCTACTCCACTAGGCGAACTCTGGCCGGCGCGCCGCCTGTAGTTCCATGCTCGTCCAGTGCCCGGCACAGCTAGCAGACACGTTCCCGATCCACCCGAGTGGCGCTGGTTTGCACCCTCATCACAGCCGGTGAACCACTTCTCGGGCGGGCGGCCGCCCCGAAGCGGCCGGGAATTGACACGCGACCAACTGGTCGGCTAGTCTTCAGGCGGTCAGGGCGGACAGTAGAGAATCTCACGCACGCGTAGCTCCCTCATTAGCGATCGGACCTGCGAATCCCGGTCTGGAGGGTACACCGGGATGAAAGCGCCCGGGTTGGACAAGCTGGCAAACACATCGTAGCCCAGCCTGAAGTCGGGCCCCTTTTCCTGTAGTGGATCATCTGTGATGAACTCACGGGACGCGTCGTCGTACCCCTTAACCACACGGTAGTGCCCTAGGTCGCTGTCGGGTTCAAGGAGCTGGTTCGCGATCACGGGAATCCCGTTCGCCAATAGCACGCGGATCGGTTCAACAGACGGGGGCGACCGAAACGGCCTCGCCTTAAGCCCGTACTGAGTCACGTAGTCCGCCATGCCACACGGTGAGGGCCCCGGGGGCACCTGCTCATTCACTGTCCACTGAGTGATCCAGTGGTCGTAGTGTCCGAGGACAATGGCGATGCTGGTCGGCCCGCAGTTGTTCAACGTCTGGGCCTGGTAGTTCATTGGGGCCAGAAGGGCCCGCTCGGCAAGAGGTGTCGGGGTGCACGTCGGCGTAGGTGTCCGGGTAGCCGTCGGGGTTGGTGTAGCCGTGGGTGTGGCGGTAGGTGTAGGCGTTCGCGTCGGCCCACGGGTGGGCGTATGCGTCGGCTGCGAACTGGCCGTCGATGTTGGGCTAGTGACGGCCGGGACCCCTTCTTCGTAGCACGCGGTAAGCGTCAAAGCGATCGCCCCGACCAGGATGGCTCTACAGTAGCCCAGCCCCCGGCGTTCTGCCTGGAAGAGCACTCGCGTACCCCGCGAGGCGTGCAGATACGTGCGCCGCCCCCTCAATCTATAGGTCCCTGAGCCAAGGCTCGCAGAGATGATGCTCCGTGAACCCAACTGCCTCGTGCAAAGCATGCGCTGGGCGATCGTACGAGCCGACGTAGGCGGCCGTCGCCCCCATTCGCCTCAGCCGGCGCAACCCCTCGCACATCACGGCCTTCCCCAGCCCGCGCCGCTGATGGGCAGGCACCGTACCTACTGGCTCAAACGCCCCGCTTCGGGTCACATCGTCGAACCAGACGGTGCAGAAGGACGCGACTGCCCCATCCGGTGCGATAACCACTAAGTCCAGGTCTCGACGATAGAGCGGCGCGTTCTGGAGGTTTCGGTACCAGCTGACGTCCTCTCGGTTTTCAACGGCATACCGGACCTCGCCGGGATGAAAGGCTAGGCCGGAAGCATAGCAGCGCTCGAGCAGCTCAGCACCGTCGGCCAAGGGCCAAACCACGTAACCGGGGGCTGCTCCAACCTCGGGGATCCGTCCCTCCAGCGAACGTCGTCGGAGGTACGCCGGTGTGTCGATTCTGACGTAGCCCCGCGAGATCAGGACACCCTGGCGCAAGTTGTCTTGCTCGTCGGCCCAGACAACAAGCCGCCGCTGGTCACCTTGATCGGAGACCGCGAGGCGCTCCTCGGCGATGGCGACCATCTCCTCCTCGAGGCCTACCTCG
>JASFVG010000390.1:0-4794 GCA_050049955.1 Anaerolineae bacterium
CTTGTCCCGGTACGTCCAGTGCCTCGAACACGTCCTGACAGAGGCCCCGCAGCGCGTCCGATGCTATCCGTAGCGGCCTCTCTCCTGCATCCACGCCGGTCACGTTCGACATACGTCTCCGTCCTTCCTTGGTGGGCTAGCCAGATCCTTGTCAGCTGTGGACGCGATCAAATGTGAGACTATCAACGTTCATTCAGGAATCGGCGCTGGAGCGAATGCGACCGCGAGCCACTTCCCGACAACCGTCGCGGCCCCCGCTACATACCGGTCGTTACCCGTGCCAGCTCCTCGTCAGGGACGTCGAAGACCGCGTTGTGCGGTGGCAGGGGTTCGCGGTAGAAGGCCTCCGCCAGTCGATCGTGCGCCTCGCTGAAGCCGGCGAGCCTGTTGAACGCGCGCTCAGTGCGCAGCACGTCAGCTTCCGCGTCCTCCAGATCCTCGACCGTCCAGCCCCAGGCATAGCGACCGTTGATCAGGTCGACCATCAACTGCGGGTCCGACACCACAGGCGGCCGGGCGAACAGGCATAGACCCGTCATGTCCAGCATCGCCGCCACACACTGGAGATCGCCGGAGAGCTCCGCCTGTCCCTGCTGGCCCAACGGATCGACCGTCTTGCGTGCGCCTATGGCATTACCCGCCGTGTGGTCGGCTCCCATGGCGGACGTGGCGTACGTGACGCCGTTGCCCTTCAGCGCCCGGGGATCATAGGCCGGGAAGGCCTGACCGCGCGCAACGGGTATCCGCGTCATCCCCAGCACCCGCCCGGTTACCTCGGCGCCGTTGCCCAGCACGCGCCCGAGAACCGTGCCGTCTCGAACCTGCTCCAGAAGCGCGAGCGCTCCGTCAGCGTCGCCGAATTCGACCAACCCGGCCTCCATCGCCAGACCCAGAGCGGCCCCGGTCTCAATCGTGTCCAATCCGATGTCATTGCACGCCCGGTTGAGCCGAGCCACGTCATCCAGATTGCCAATGTCCAGATTGGACCCCATCAGGCACAGCGTCTCGTACTGGAGTGTGGAGACGATGGGCACGCCCTGCTCGTCGACGAAGACGTTGCAGCAGCGAATCACGCAGCCTGCCATACAGCGCACACCAACCTTCCCGCCCCGCTCCAACGTAGCCTCCCGTAGGCGCGGGCCGCTCAGGTCGTAAGCACCCTCGAACTGGCCCGCGCTGAAGTTGCGGGTTGGCAGAGCCCCGATCTCGTTCACGGGCAGCAGAATGGCACAGGTCCCGTAGACGTGCATGGAGCCTTCCTTGCCCGTCTTGGGGCTCTCAACCAACTCTCGAGTGAAGCGGCGCGCGGATTCCCGGTACAGCGCTTCATCGGCGACCGGCAGGTCTTCAGCCCCAGCAGCGTCAACGACGATTGCCTTGAGCCTCTTGGAGCCCATCACCGCGCCCAGACCGCCGCGGGCCGCAAAGCGACCGGCCTTCTTGGTGTAGTCGTCTGTCACACTGATGCCTGCGCCCGCGAGCTCCATTTCGCCGGCCGGCCCGATACACGCGATGGCCACGTCATCCCCGAAGCGGTACCGCAGTCGGCTCACTGTGTCGTAGACGCCAAGACCTTTCAGATCGCTGACCGGATACATCTGGGCACCATCGGCCGTCACGTGCAGCAGGTACCATTCATCTGCCTCCGGCTGGCCTTCCACGATCAAGGCCTTGATCCCCAGGCGCCCCAGCTGATCGCCCATCATCCCGCCGGCGTTGGCCTCCTTGATCCCGCCGGTCAGTGGGCTCTTGCCCCCGACGGAGAGGCGTCCAGCGCTGGAAAGCGATGACAGTCCTCCTAAGAGCCCTGGCGCAAGAATAAGCTTGTTGGAGGGCCCCAGCGGATCAGAGGTCGGGTCCACCTCGTCCAGCAACAGGTGAGCAATCAGCGCTCTGCCGCCGAAGGTCTCGTACTGAGGCGGTGCTGCCTCAGACCGTACGTCCTGTAGGTCCATGGCGATACGTAGTATCCTGTTCATTGGTCCTCTCTCGTAGTCCTATCCACTCCTATCCCCAGCCCCGGGGGCACCGATGACCAGGTGCGCGATGATGGAGAGCGAGGCGAAGTGCAAGGATCGTGGTGGCGACTCCTGTGGTGAGCTTGCCGAATCCATCAGTCGCTGTCCCTGCGCGAAGAAAGGTTGAAGCCGTGGCTACGAACCAAGACGCCGGTGTCGTGCTTCAGAGTCTCTACTCTATTGTCTCGGCAGACCCTGTCCCGTCCCTCCAGAACCGACCGCCTGAAGTCTGACGGTCTCAGCTGGCTGCTGGATCAGCCGAGGCGATCTTACGGCGGATAGGCCACGGTGTAGATATGCCGACCGCCGTTCAGTGGTCCCTTCACCAACGCGTCAACCTCCTCCGACGAGCGCATGGTGACCTTTGCGACCGGGGGCAGCTCGCCCGCAGGGAAGGCGGTCATGATGTCATCGATCAGCCGCACCATGTAGTCCAGGATCGCCTCGACCCCGGTGCGGGCCTTCTCTGGATCGGCCAGCGAGGGCCGACCCACCACGCCCTCCGGGTAGGAGACGACGGATAGACCACCAAAGCCCACCTGCTCGTGGCCCCGGAGAGGCCGGTGATAAACGTCTCCGCCCTTGTCGACGTGATCTCCCCCGATGAAGCCCGAAGGCTCGCTGTCCTCCGCGCACTCCAGATGCACCATCTCCGGGAAGAGCGCCATCGAGTAGGAGCACTCGGCCTCATCGGCGTGCCTGAAGGGCGTCTCGAAGGGTCCGCCGTGCTCCTTGTCAAACAGGTATCTGTGGATCGGGGTCCACCAGTGCAGCGACACCAGCACGGCTGGCACCTGGTACCGCTTGGCAAACCCGTGCAGGGCGCCGGGGATGACTTCCTCCTGGCCGTGACCGTTGATCAGAATCTGTTTGCGAAAACCGGCGTTCCAGAAACCCGCGATGATGGCCCGCAGGTAGCCCAGAAACGGCTCGTCCGGAATGACCACCGTGCCCGGCATACCCAGGTGATTCGCCGGGTGCGATCCATACCACACCGGCTGGGCCACCGTACAACCCGTCTCTCGCGCCACCATCTCAGCAATGCGACTGACAAGGAGCGTGTCCTCGCCATAGGGCTGTGCGAGCCCGTGAGCCTCAGTGCTGCCGACGGGGATGATGATGAGATCGTTTTCCTTGAGGCGCTCCTGCACCTCGTAGCCCGTCATGTTCTGGAAGTAGACGCCGTCCGTGCTGTCGAAATGGGGTCCAGCCGGCGGCAATTGCCACTTTCCCATGCTAGCTCCCTTGTGCTTGGCTCTAGACGCTGAAATGTAGGGCGTCGGAGCCTTTCTCTGTCTGCTTCAACTCGGGTTGGTAACGGTTGACCATCTCCACCACCAAGCTGGCCTGCTCGGCCATCCGGCGACCGTTCTCGGCTGTGGTGAGCTGACCGTGTGCTGCAATCACCGAATTGCCGGTCTTCAGATGCACCGGTGATGCCAGTCGAGCGATCTCCGGCGCTTCGTATGTGCGGACGAATCCCCCCGATGCGGGTGGATTATCTGTATGGCAGTCTATGGCCGTCGTCACGGCAGCGCGCAACGCGGCGATCATCGGCAGCTGCAGATCGCGCACCGGGTTGATGCTGTCCGCGCCCATATCCGCCAACACCCTAAACGCAGCCGGGTTGCTGTGCCCACAGTGGGCAGAGACCTTGAAGATGACGTCTGAGGGCAGTTCACCATCCTGGCGCATCTGGGTCACAACCCACAGCATGCCCTCGTCGTAGATCAGGAACCCGCGCACACCCAGGTCCACGCCCCGCTTGATGTCCTCAACCGCTCTCACCAACTGCTCTATGCCGCGCAACCGGTACCCGATCCGGATGCCCTGCGACGAAAGGACCGTGGCCCCGGTATCGTAGGTCGCTCGTGGCCCCGTCGACATGACCAGCTCGGCCCCGTAGTCCCGCGTGATGTTGACGTACTCCGTGATCTCCTCTCGCGTGTGGCGGAACATGCCGTAGGTCTCGGTGACGCGATTGATCGTCACGCCCAGCTCGTCTGCACGCTCCAAGAGGGCTGCCGCGGCGTCCGCCGTGTTCACCGTAGGGACCTCAATGCGGAAGTGGGCCCCATCGTGGAAGGTGGCCCCTGATGTGGGCAGGTCGTTCAGATCGCTTCCAGGCAGCCCGAGCCTCTCCAGGTACTTGCGCGTCTCGTCGAACATACTCGATCTCCTTGTATATGCTACTCTTCTGATTCGTCAGCCCGGTGATGGGGCAGAGGGGGGGCATATGCCCACACGAGCTTCAGCTCTGTGTCTCCGATATTCTCCAGACGGTGCGTTACGCCCCTGGGCGAGTAAATCGCTGTGTCTGGTCCGATCTCGTATACCTCTTCTCCATCCTCAATCACCAGACGCGCCCGTCCACTTATGATGTACATCACCTCCTCGGAGTCTTCGTGCTTGTGATCGGGGATCATGCTGCCTACTTCGGTCACGTTCAGCCCCAGGGAGACGTTCTTGGCCCCAACGTTCTTCCCGGATAGGAGGAGCCGTGACACCCGGGGAGGGTCCTTCTTCGTGCCCTCGACTTCGGACACTTTCACAATGATCGGTCGTTCCACCCTGTCTACCTCCTTGCGTCTGTTCTAGTCATACGGCTATGTACCCAGTTCGCCACCGTCACGTCACGTTGGCTCCGAAGTGAGAAGAGAGCTCCAGGGCTGTGTCTCGTACAGCCGCGCCAAGCTCGGCGATCCGCTCCTCAGAAAGCCGGTATGTGGGACCGGCGACCGCTATGACTGCTATCGGTTGACCACTACCATCCACC
>JASFVG010000391.1:0-4787 GCA_050049955.1 Anaerolineae bacterium
TAGCGTGGGGGAGGAAAAAGGGACCAGCTTCCCAAGCTGAATGTCAGGGGTTCGAGTCCCCTCACCCGCTCTCATAGGCGTGGCTTGCGGGGCCGCGCGGTATCGTGCCAACCGTCGGTGACATCACCGGCGGTTTTGCTTTGGAGGGTAGCTTTGGATCAGGCGCACATCCGCGACTTCTGTATCGTGGCGCATATCGACCACGGGAAATCGACGCTGGCCGATCGCCTGCTCGAACTGACCCGGACCATTGCCGATCGCGAGATGCAGGACCAGGTGCTCGATTCGATGGACCTGGAGCGCGAACGCGGGGTCACCATCAAGGCGTCGGCGGTCCGCATGGAGTACGAGGCCGAGGACGGCGAGGCCTTCGAGCTCAACCTGATCGATACGCCGGGCCACGTCGATTTCTCCTACGAGGTCAGCCGCGCCCTGGCCGCATGCGAGGGGGCGATCCTGGTGGTGGACGCCGCCCAGGGCATCGAGGCGCAGACGCTGGCCAACCTGTACCTCGCGCTGGAGGCCGACCTGGAGATCATCCCGGTGGTCAACAAGATCGACCTCGAGATGGCTCGCCCCGTGGACGTGACGCTCGACCTAGCCACCCTCCTGGGCATCGATCCAGACGAGGTGCTGCCCGTCTCCGCGAAGGAGGGCTGGGACGTGGAGCAGGTGCTGGACGAGGTGGTGGCCCGATTGCCGCCGCCCCGCGGCGAAACCGACGCATCGTTGCGGGCCCTCATCTTCGACTCGCACTACGACCCGTACAAGGGTGTGGTCGCCTACGTACGCGTCGTCGACGGCACGCTGGAGAAAGGCACACGCCTGCAGCTGATGGCCACCGGCGCCACCACGGAGCCGATGGAGATCGGGGTGTTTGCACCGCAGATGGTGGAGACCGGGACGTTGACGACAGGCCAGGTAGGTTACGTGGCCACCGGGCTCAAGACGATCCGCGAGTGCCAGGTCGGGGACACGCTGACAAGCGCGTCTCTTCCGGCTGAGCAGCCGCTGCCGGGATACCGTCCCGTGAAGCCTGTGGTCTTCGCCGGCATCTACCCCATCGAGGCGGACGACTTCCCCGCCCTGCGGAGCGCGCTGGAGAAGCTGCAGCTGAACGACGCCGCCCTCTTCTTCGAGCCAGAGTCATCCCAGGCGCTGCAGTACGGGTTCCGCTGTGGATTTCTGGGCCTGTTTCACATGGAGATCGTGCAGGAGCGGTTGGAGCGGGAGTACGATCTCGACCTGATCGCGACGGCGCCAAGCGTTGGATACCAGGCCGTCACAAGGCGCCTGGGTGATCGCGTCGGCCCGGAGATCATCGAGGTCTCCAGCCCTGCGGATCTGCCCCAGCCCCACCTGATCGAGGAGATCCGGGAGCCCTGGGTGAGGGTCCAGATCTTCACGCCGTCGGACCACATCGGGCCAGTGATGGACCTCGTCATGCAGCGGCGGGGCGTATACGTGGACACCGAGTACCCCGACAGCGAGCGGCTCGTCCTTACCATCGAGATGCCGCTCGCGGAGATGATCGTCGATCTTCACGACAAGCTCAAGTCGGCCACGCGCGGCTATGCATCAATGGACTATGCTCCCATTGGCTACCGGGTGGCGGACCTGGTCCGGCTGGACGTGCTTGTCAACAAGACGCCGGTCGACGCGCTCTCGCTCATCACCCACCGCGACAAGGCGTATGAGAAGGGCTCAGCGCTGGTCACGCGGCTGAAGGACGTGATTCCGCAGCAGCTGTTCCCCGTGCCCATCCAGGCCGCCATCGGCAGTCGCGTCATCGCCCGGGAGACGGTGAGGGCCCGGCGCAAGGACGTGCTGGCGAAGGTCTATGGCGGTGATGTGACCCGGAAGCGGAAGCTCCTGGACCGGCAGAAGGAGGGACGCCGACGACTCAAGTTGCTGGGTGACGTGGCGATTCCCCAGGAGGCCTTCCTCGCCGTGCTGCGATTGAACGATGATTGAGAACTGGCCTCGCCGACCATTCCTGATCAGGCTTATTCGTGGGCGAATTCGTGCTGACTCCTCCACAGCGGCCCGCAGCGAATTGCCTGAGAGGGCGTGACCACCCAGTCCATGCGCTGATCGTGTGCATCGCAGGGTAGTGCGTCGGCAAGACAGGCGTCGTAGGTGATACCGATCCGCACCGCAGAGGTGCGGATCAACAACCGATCGTAGAACCCCCCGCCGAAGCCCAGCCGCCCACCCTGGCGATCGAACGAGACGCCGGGAACGAGCACGACATCGAGCTCCGCTGGCTCTACGACAGGCGCTGAAGGCAGCGGCTCGAGCATACCGTAGGCGTGGCGCAAGAGGCTGTCCGGGTCGTATCGATGCAGGACCAGGCCCTCCCGGTCGATGCGGGGCACAATCCACGCGATCCCAGGCAGCACATCGACAAGCGCCGCCAGATCCGGTTCGTTTCTGAACGCCAGGTAGGTGAGGATCTTACCAGCCTCCTGCACAACGGTCATCCGAGCGAGCCGGCGGCAGATAGCGGCCGATGCATCGGTCACGTGGCGCGCTTCCAAGCACTCGCGCGTTGTGCAGAACCTCGCACGTAGTTCCAGCTTATCCATTGTCCCTCATACCATACTCACCGAACCGGGAGCGCCCTCCCGGTGGCACTGCGGCGAACCCTGCCGAAGTCCCTCAGCCCACCCAGCTGCTCCACAGTGAAGACGGGCCCGTCCTGACAGACCAGCAGATCGTCGAGCGCACACTGCCCGCACACGCCGAAGCCACACTTCATGTACCGCTCCAGGTTGAACTGACCGGCGGCCTTGAAATCGGTGCACAGCTCGTGGAGTGCCACCAGCATCAGCTCCGGCCCGCAGGCGTAGACGGCTGGCCGGGGACGCCGGGCCAGGCCTTCTGCGACGAGTTCCGTGACCCTCACCCGCTGACCAGCTGAGCCATCGTCCGTGGCCACCAGCAGGTCGACGCCCAGCACCTCGAAACGCTCAACGAACGGGAGATCCAGTGCCGTGCGGGCGCCGATGGCTACCTCGGTCGGAACCCCGCGTTCGACGGCCATCGTTGCGAGGAAGTAGAGCGGCGCCGCACCGTACCCACCGGCCACCAGCAGGGCCGGATGATCCTCCCACAGGGTGAAGCCGTTCCCGTAGGGACCGCGCCAGCCCACTTGGTCGCCGACCTCGCGGCGATGAAGCGTCGTGCTGAAGGGCCCCACCCGCGCCACGGTCACGGTGAGCGGATCCGGGCAGGCGATGGCGAAGGGCTTCTCGTCGACCCCGGGCAACCAGAGCATCACGAACTGCCCTGGCTGGGCGTCACCGACCGCGGCGTCGAGCACGAACGTGCGGATCGTCCGCGTCTCATCCCAGACGTCTTTGATCCTGGTGATTTGCGGTAGAGTCATTGGGCAGCTCCTCCGGCAAGTCGCAGACCGAAGTCTATCACGAGACTCGGCTTCTGGGAAGCCGGCCCTGCGGTTGACCGTCATCCAGGCCGTGATACAATGGCGGCTGGCCATTCCCTTCCATAGTCAGCACCCGGGAGATCCACACATGCGACTCCACTACCGCATCCTGCAGGCTCGGTGGCCGACCGGCGCGCCATCCACCGGGGGGAGGGCCGCCGGAGGGCCGCCCGTCGGCCAGGCCAACTCCGAGTGGAAGAACTGGGGATTCTTCTATCAGATCGCGGACCCCGAATCCGATCGCGACGTTCGGCTGCACCACAACATGGACGAGCTGCACTGGATCGTGCACCACATCACCCACCGCCTGCGCAGCCGCAGAATCCCGCTGCGCCGGGTGGAGGAGGCGATCGCGAAGTACTCGGACGGCTTCCGCGCCCTGCCCCAAATGCATACCTACGAAGGCGGCGATGAGCCACTCTCCGCCGCCATCAACGCCGTCGAGGCCCGCGTGCTGGGGTTGGAGCGCATCGAGCCCCGCGACGCCTCCGAGGAGCCGATGCGCATCTTCGCCGGCAGCGCCAACCGCCCGTTGGCGCAGGCCGTCGCCCACCGTCTCGGCTTCCCCCTCTCGGCACTTTCGATCACCTCCCTGCCGGACAGCGAGGTCCACGTCCAGATCGACGAGACCGTCCGCAAGAAGGACGTGGTCGTCATCCAGCCTTGCACAGCTCCCGTCAACGACCACCTGGTCGAGCTGCTGCTGATCATCGACGCCTTCCGCCGCGCGTCCGCGCGGCGCGTCACCGCCGTGATCCCCTACTTCCCCTACAGCCGGCAGGAGCGCATGGCCCGCGGGCGAGAGGCGATCAGCGCGCGCGTGGTGGCCTCCATGCTGGAGATGCTCGGGGCCGACCGGGTGATCTACGTCGACATCCACTCGGAGGCCATCCAGGGTTTCTTCACCGTGCCCGTGGACCAGCTGCCCGCCTACCCCATCCTGGCCGACTACTTCCGCGGCAAGCCCTTCCTGGAGGACGCCGTCGTCGTCGCGCCAGACGTTGGCCGGGCGCGACTGGCGGGCAAGTACGCCGAGGCACTGAACCTGAAGCTGGTCATCATGCAGAAGCGGCGCGAGGGCTTCGAGCAGGCGGAGACGACGCATATCGTGGGCGACGTGAAGGGCAAGATCCCAATCCTGATCGACGACCTGGTGGCAAGCGGCAGCGTCCTGCGGCAGCTGCCGGTGTTGCTGGAGGCAGGGGCCCGACCGGAGATCCACCTGGCCATCACCCACCCCGTTCTGCTTCCCGCCGCGATCGAGGAGCTTGACCGGGAGTGGATCGCGGAGTTGGTGGTCACGGATACGGTGCTGGTGCCGCCGCCGAAGCGGCAC
>JASFVG010000392.1:0-4778 GCA_050049955.1 Anaerolineae bacterium
CCCACAATCCACTTATCGCTCAAACTGCTGGGATTCTCAGCTTCGGGGCGGTACACCTCAATCTCGTAGCCATCGTAGCGATTGAGCCCGTCCTGGGTCCCGAACCACATGAACCCCTGTGCGTCCTGCACGATGCAGTTGATCGAACTCTGTGAGAGACCGTCGTCGAGCGTAAGGCGCCTGAAGGTGATGTCCCGCCCTGTTACACGCGCGCCAGTGCCCGAGCCTGCCGGCAATGACGGCTCGTCCTGCGCAGGCACCGCCAGGGCCCGCAGGCCGTGAAGCGCCATGCTAGCCATCAGAGCCAAGACCAACAGGATGGCGACGACGGGAAGTCGAACTCGCGATTCCACTGTAATCACCCCTTGGCTACACGACGCGCTCCGGGAACAAGCAAGTCCACTCCGCACCAGAGGGGCCGGCGCGGACATGGGAACTTTCGCATTCGGGTTCCGTTTACCCACTCTCGGCGAGGCGCGAACCGTTCCCGACCGTAGGCGTTGACGAAGTCCGATTATACACTTGAATCGGCGGCTAGCAAGCCCCCTCACGGCCCGACGCCCCTCCCGGTCGCCGCCCCTCCAACCCCCCAGCGAAACGCAGAGGAGCGGGGTGTCTCCCCGCTCCCCTCAAGCCAAGACCTAGCCGCTCCCTTGTCGCAATCTGGGTCAGGCCTCGTCCCCTGAATCATCCTCCACGTTTGATACTGACACCAGGGGAAGGCCAAGATCCCGCAGCTTCGCCAGAAGGCCGTAGAGCGCAGCCTGATCCTCGACCGCTCCGGTTAGGACAGTCTCGCCCTTCTCCGTGTGCCTGATCGCCAGATCGGCGAACCAGTCCGACCATCGCTCATCTATTCGTCCCGCAATCCGTATCTCTACCACCTGCACAAATTGCCTCCGTCCGATAGCGAACTCAAGCCTACTCAAACCGGAAGCGCCAGACGGCGACTCCGTAGAAGACGGCCACCATCACCGACAGGATGCCAATCTCAGGCAGGATCTGGAGGAGAGTTGCGCTCTCGGCCATCAACCTGTAGTAACCCTCAATGGCATGACCGTGCGGTGTCAGTCTCGCCAGCACCGCCAGGAACCCCTCAGACCGGGTGACAGGTTCGGATCCGAACGTGGAAAAACTGATACCTCCCAGGACGAAGCCCAGCACCAGGCCGATGTTGTCGGCCTGTTTCGGCGTCTTCACCAGCGCTGCAACCAGCATACCGATGGCTGTCGCCACCAATGCCACCAGCACGGTGAGCGCCACTAGACCCAGCGGCGACCTGCCCAGCGGCATGCGGAAGAAGATGCTTCCCACGCCGAACATCACCGCCACTTGCAGGCAGACCAGCAGGACGTAGGCCACCATCTTGCCGGCGACGATGGCACCACGCGGGATGGGGCCTGCCATCAGACGGCGAAGCGTCCCGGTTTCGCGCTCGGTCAGCAGGGCAACCGCCGCCACCCCCACGACAAAGAAGATGAACATCACGGTGATAGCCGGGAAGAGAAATGCGAAGAACTCTTGCAGCGCGCCCTCGACGGTAACCGCTGCCCCTTCCAGGTCCTCGGTGGCGACGACAATGGCGGGCGTGCGACGCATCTCACTCAGCTGAGTCATGATGGCGCCCAGCGTCTGTGCATGCACGGCGCGCTGCGCCTCTGCACTGGCTCCAGATAGCAGACCTGACCCATCTAGGACACTGCGGACGCCGTACTGCACCTCACCCCAGATTGTGACCTCGGCGACAACCTGGTTCATAATGCCCATGACGATGTCGGCGCTCTCCGGTTGGCCAGGATCCACCACCACCTCGATCGTCGTTGGCACGTACTCGGCGATCTCCGGGGAGAAGCCAGCAGGGACGACGATGGCCGCCGCTGCCTCTCCCTGCGCCACCCGTCGCTCGGCCTCTGCCACGACATCGAACGTCTCGACATCCAGCTCATCGATGCTACCGAGAACCTTGGCAATCTCGTCCCCGAAGATGCCTTCGTCCTGGTTGACCAGGCAGACGTCGAGCGAGACGAGAGAGTTGCCGCGGCCCCCAGCGGCCTGCATGTTGATACTACCGTATAGCGAGCTAAACAGTATCGGCAGCAGGAACAGCACTGCCAGCTGACCTCGATCCTTGAGCAGCAGCTGGATCTCCTTCCACGCGACATTGAGGGTATGGGAAACTACGTTCATTGCGCCGCATCTTCCTTTCGACAACGGACCTGTCGAAGCCGCTGTCGGACGCCGGCTAGTCGAAGTCAAACCGCCACAGCCCTAGGGCAAAGAAGAGGCCGGTGAAACCGAACAGCACGGCCAGTTCCACAACTACGTCGGCCAGCCCCAACCCGCGGATCATCAGATCGTTGAAAGCACGGTTTGCCCAGTAGTGCGGCACAATCCGAGGCAGCGGGCCCAGGTAGTTCTCCAGGAAGTACAGCGGTACGAAGCTGCCCCCGAGGACGCCCATGATCCAAAGGACGACCGCGCTCATTGCACCGATCTGGCTCTCAGTGCGGGCAACCGCCGCGATCAGGGTCCCAAGACCACTGGAGCAGAGCGCGACGAGCACCGCGATGAGTGCCACCACCAGCGGGGCGTTCCCAAGCGATAGAGCGGTAAGGCCCAATAGACGCATTCCGACCGTGCCGAACGCGAAGATCACTCCCGTCTGGATCAGTCCCGTCACGAAGTTCGGCAACATCTTGCCTACCAGCAATGATGCCTTGCTCATCGGTGCAGCCAGCAACCGGCGGAACGAACCGACCTTCTTCTCATCGTAGATGGAACGGGCCGTCGTCTGCGCCGTCAGGAACACAAACATGATGGTGAAGCCTGGGACGGCCAGTTGGGCAGCGTCGGGCATCTCCTCCCGGGATTGCTGTTGCTCCGGGAACTTCCGGGCCAGAGTCACCAGCGGCTCCGTCTTGCCCCGCTCGAACTGCCCCTGTGCCTGTGCCTGCAAGCGTTCGGCCGAGAAGGCTGACTGGTACTCCTTGGGGGCATTCGCCTGCATTTCGCCCATGTGTTGGAGGCTAGTCAGAATCTGGCGCTGCAGCGACATCTCCCCGACCACACCCTCAACGGCCAACCCCACGATCTCATTCTCTTCAGCGTCGGCGTCGGGATGGTTGACGAGACGCAGCGTCACCTGGCTTCCCCGCGCGACGTCGGCGCTGAAGCCAGGCGGGAGGGTCAGCACGTGGTCAATCTCGCTCTTGTCCAGCAGAGCCGCCGCTGTACGCTGCACGAGTTGAGTTACGCGAACACCTCCGGCCGCGCGTAGCCCGTCGATCAGCATCTGTCCGGCCTCTTCGCCGTCGAGGTCAACCACACCGAGCGGGATGCGCGTCGAGGTCGGGGTGCGCGGGCCTTCATCAGCACCGCCGAGGGCAGAGAGCGCTCCACTGAACACGACGATGAACAGAAGTGGCAGCAGGAAGAGCTGTACTGCCGCCCCACGATCCTTGAGGAGGATGCGCAGGTCTTTGACCGCTATGTCTATCGCGTGCATCGCCTCACTCCCTGAGCTTCTTCCCTGTCAGGTGAAGGAAGACGCTCTCCAGGTTGGGCTCCAGAATCTCCAGTGACGTGAGGCTGATGTCCCGATCGTTGAGGTAGCCTAGCACGTTGACGATCGCCTGCTGGCTATGCTCCGCCACGATCTTGACCACCTCCCCAGCAGCCACCAGCTCGCTCTCCCTCGCCTCCGGTTCCTCCCCCTCCGCCAGCGGAGGGGCGACCGGCTTCGGCACCGGCGCCACTTCCCTGACCGCCGGGAGGGCCGCCAGCTCGCTCAGGAGCGCCTCATCCACCTGCGGCAGCCCTACGTGAATCACGCCGCCGCCCAGTATCGCGATCAGGTTCTTGATCGAATCAAGCGCGATGATCGCCCCCTGATCAATGATGGCCACCCGGTCGCACAGCAGCTCGACCTCCTCCATGTAGTGGCTGGTGTAGACGATGCTCATCTCCCGCTCGCGATTGAGCCGCATCACACTCTCGAAGATGTGATTCCGGCTTTGAGGATCCACGCCCACCGTCGGCTCATCCAGGAACAAGAGCCGGGGCTGGTGCAGCAGCCCTGCAGCGATGTTGACCCGGCGTTTCATCCCCCCGGAGAACTTCTCGACGACGCCATCGGCGCGCTCCGTCAGGGCGACGATCCGTAGCACGTCGTCGACGCGCTGCCTGAGCTCTTTGCCCCGCAGACCATAGATGCGCCCGAAGAAGTTGAGGTTCGCCCTGGCGCTAAGTGCTGGGTAAACCGCCAGATCCTGAGGGACGAGGCCGTTGATCTTCTTAACCTCGTCCATGTCCTTGTGGATGTCATAGCCGCCGATGCGCGCTGTGCCCGAGGTGGGTTCTATGACTCCGGTCAGCATCGAGATCGTCTGCGTCTTTCCGGCGCCATTCGGCCCCAGCAGACCGAAGACCTCCCCCTCATCGACTGAGAAGCTGATTCCCTTCACGGCTGCGAAGTCACCGTACTTCTTGACCAATCCGTCTACTTCCAGAATAGCAGGCATTAGTTTGCTCCCCCTGATCCTATCACCGACTTTCTGGCGGCCCGTCTTGCGGCGCACGTCCTCTGGTCATCGGAGCGGGGCTGGGTGTGCAGTTGGGCCGTCGAGCATAGCCAGCCTCCGGCGAGAATCTGAAGTCAGCTCTACGTAGCGGTACCATCGACCGTCCACTGCCCCCACGGTTTGACTTCCGGGAACCGCAACCGGTCAGCTACGACCTTAACGACTACCATGCCAAGTAGCGTCACGACCATGCAGACC
>JASFVG010000393.1:0-4734 GCA_050049955.1 Anaerolineae bacterium
GAATCGGTACACCGACAGGTACATGCGGTTGCGCGCGCAGTCCTGGGGGGGGGGCAGAATAGCCCGGGTTTGAAGGATACTGTGCGGCCCCCAGCAGGCGCCGCATAGTCCGCCCTTGAACTGCTGCGTGCCTGTGTATGGAGTAGTATGAGACTCTATGATAAGCGGCATCTGAACCTACTGATGTCCATCGCGATCTCTCAGTTCAAGCTACGCGATCAGAGCACCCTTTTCGGCTTCGTGTGGAGCCTGTTGAATCCTCTCCTCATGCTGACTGTGCTCCTCATCTTCTTCAGTATGCGCGCGGGCGAGGGCATCGAGCATTATGCCATCTACCTGCTAATCGGAATCGTGCACTACACGCACTTCTCCAACAGCACCAACTCGTCAATGCACGTCCTGGTCTCGATGCGCGCGTTGACCGCCGACACGATATTCCCCAAGGAGTTGATGGTCATCGGTTCCGTTATGGCTAGCTCAGTTGAATTCGTCCTGTCAATGCTGCTCGTCGGGATTATTGCGCTGCTCTCGGGGGTCCAGATAGCTCCAGCCCTTGCACTTTGGCCCGGGGTCATCGCTCTTCAGGTCCTGCTGGTCCTTTGGGTTTCGATTCTGCTGTCCTGCACATACGTCTACGTCCGGGACGTCGACCACATCTACCAGGTCATCCTGAGAATGCTCTTCTTCATCACACCGATCTTCTACGACCTAACCTTTGTGGGACCTGGATTGGCCAGATACATCGTTCTCCTGAACCCGCTGACACATCTGATCCGGTTCTCCCGCGACCTGCTGCTTGCAGGTCACTCATTCTCGCCGTACGCCTTCCTGCTCCTGCTGATTGTCAATGGGCTGATGCTGGGCCTGACCGTCATTATCTTCCGAGGACGCGAACCGACATTCGCGGAATACCTCTAACATGAGCGGCATCATCGAAGTAAGTAACGTGTCCAAGGCCTTCTCTCTCGAAAGAGAGCGGGTCACGCTATTCCGCGCGTTTCGCCGGCGACTGCTGGGGTCAGGCGAAGACGACTCGAACATCTGCGCACTCCGGGACATTAGTATCCGGGTCTTAAGGGGGCAGAAGATCGGCCTGGTGGGCGACAACGGGTCCGGGAAGACGACCCTGTTGAAAGTCATCGCTGGTCTGCACAGGCCGAGCAGTGGGCAGGTATCTGTGCGTGGCGACGTGTGCCTTCTGGCCGGCGTTGGCATCGGAATGCTCCATGAGCTTAGCGTCCAGGAGAACGTGTTCCTGTATGGAGCAATCTACGGTCTGGGCCGACACCAGGTCGAGGAGAGCTTCCAGGAAATCATTGATTGGGCGGAGCTGCACGACTTCGTGCGAGCGGAGCTCAGGTCGTTATCCTCGGGGATGCGTACGAGGCTGGCATTCTCCGTCGCCCGGCACATTCAGACCGAAGTCCTTCTTCTTGACGAGGCTCTATCGGCAGGCGACAGGCATTTCCGACAGAAGTGCGACGACTACTTCGCCACACAGAGGCAGTCCAACCGGACGTTCGTGGTCGCAACGCACGATCTCGATTTCGTGAGGGTCTTCTGCGACAAGGCACTGTGGCTCCACCGGGGACAACAGATGGCTTTCGGCGACACGCACGAGGTCCTTGAGCAATATGCCCACTCAAACCGGAGGTAGGTGTGCTGGCAGTGGTTGGCCCGACCCCACTCTCACCCCACGCGAGGGGCACCCGACCCGCTCGGTCTAGTGCAGAGGTTGCTCCATGTGCAAGAAGGTCTTGATCGGCTGCTACGAGGTTCCCGGCTACGGCGGGGCCAGCACCAGCGAGTATCATCTGTTCGAGATGTTGCAGCGAGACGGTCTCGATGTCCACTTCGTGAACCTCGTCGACGAAGCCGACGAGGTCTACTTCCGCTACGCGTTCGGTGACAGCTTCGGGAACCCAAAGGTCCTGGATGATGTGGATTGCTGTATTCTGCGCGGCAAGCTTTTTGGTCCGCACCCAGAGCTGGCCCAGTACATCGAGTCCCTGTCGCCGGACCTGCTCGTCGGCGAGGGTTTCATCGCGGCTCTGCTGATGAAACGGGCATCACCCGACCGGCGCCTAGCATTTCTCCCCTCCGGTTGCAGTCAAGTCACGTCATATCTTGCCGACGTGAAGCCAAGAGGCGGGTTCAACATCGATCGCTTCCTTGACCGGATGGAAGGAAGCTGCGCGATCTTCGATGTCTGCGAGAAAGAGGCTGTCGAGATCTCTGATCTCATCGTCACTCACTCCGCGTTGATCAGGCAACTGTTCCATTGCTTCTTTCCTGCCCACGCCGGCAAGGTCTACTCCCGCGTCATATGGCGCGCTGAGTGGATACGGCAAGATGCTATGCGTCACTCCTGCCTTCAACGGCCGTTCTACGACAGGGACATCGACCTGCTCTTCATTGCCAGCCGATGGAGCAGACCGGAGAAGAACTATGCGTGGGTGAAGGGGATAGTGTCACAGTGCTGCGATCTGGCTGTCCACGTTGTGGGCGAGGTGGACAGGCGTCTAAAGGGCGTGACTCACCACGACTTCATCGTCAGGCGAGAGGATCTATACGACCTTATGGGGCGGGCTAAGACCCTCGTCTGTCCCTCCCTCTTCGACGCCGCACCAGGAGTCCTGTACGAAGCCTCCACGATGGGATGCAACATCGTCGCGTCCCGGAACTGTGGAAACTGGCAGATCTGCAACGACCAGTTGCTCGTCGACCCTTACACGCTCATTGGCTTCGTCAAGAGAAGCCACCTCTCGCTGGCGAGGAAACTCGCAGACAACATGGAGTTCTTCCTCGAAACGGACTCGTACCAGGATCTGGCCGAAGTCCTGAGAGTGTTCTAGAGTGGGAATGGGTGACGTAACCGCCGTGGTGCTGACACTGGGCGAGGAGACTACCGAGCGCGCGCTGAGCAGCGTGGCTCGGCAGTCGCTCCCTCCGAAAGAGACCATCGTGGTCGAGAATACCCGCCCGTTCCACGCGGCGCTCAACGCCGGCGCCTATCAGGTGCGGACAGCGCACTTCGTCCAGGTTGACGCCGACATGGTCTTGGATCCGCCTTGCTTCCAGATGCTAAGAGCGTGCATGGCGCCCAATGTCGGCGTGGTTGCTGGGCACCTCAGGGACCCACTGATTGGCAGGGCGTGCTGCGTCAAGATGTTCAGACGGGCGTGCTTCGACGTAGCTCAGTTCAAGGACTCGATATCGCCCGATACCGATTTCCATAGAGAGATCGCCCATCACGGCTGGAGCCTAGTGTACGCCCTTCGCTACGGTGACGAGGTCGGGACACCGGAGCACACCTTCGGTGAGCACCGCCCCAGCTACACCCCAGAGTACGCCTTCCATAAACACCTGATGGAGGGAAGCAGGTACCGCTATCGGGGCGATCTTGGTGGCCTCTTGTGGCACCTGGGACAGCTCTGCAACAGCAAGCACGACGCCGCGCTGCTGGCCCGGATTGCGATGAGCCACGGTGTGTTTGAGGAGAGGCAAACGGACCGCCTGGGAACCGGGCCGGCGGACACTGACACTTCCTCCCTGGTGGCATTCTTGATGGAGAAAGGAGGCCACGATGGGCAGAAGCTCGACCCGATACCTCCCCTCCGAGGGCACCCCAAGGAGGTGCTAGGCAGATTTGTCGCGCTGGGAATCGACCTGAGGGAGCAACACGCGCCAAAGGCATTTGAGCGCTGTATGCAAGTCCTGCACCAGAGTGACCAGGAGCTTGCTTGGGTAGCCAGCCTCGCATTGTGCCACGGCCTGCTCACCCCATCATACGACCGGGCCCAACTCGACAAGGACTACCGGCTGCTCGGCCAGCTACTGCCCCAAGGCAGCAGATCGGAGACAACGCCTCGAGGGATCCACCGCCTCCTTCGTCTGTTGCAGCTTCACCCTTGGTCTGAGCGTTTTCGTATGTAGGAGACAACATGGTTTCCAGTGTCGCCCAGAACAAGGAGGCTATCCTCCAAGCCAGCGAGGAAAGATCGCTGAAAGCCGATGCCGTCCCGTTCTTCTATGCCCTGCATCCGACGATGAACTGTAACATGCGTTGCATCATGTGCAGGCCAGACGGCAGGCACCCCGCAAGCACGCTGCCTTTCGACCAGATGGCGGCTCTACTGGCCCAGTTCCAGCCTTTCGCTGAGTGTATCACCCTGACCGGTGGCGAGCCACTGCTGTATCCTTGGATTGACGACGTGGTTGAGCTGCTCGCTCGGTCGCGCGTCAGCGTCAGCATCACCACAAATGCCTCGCTCCTCACCAAGGATCGGGGAAACAAGCTCATAAGGCTCACCCAGTTGGATCTCAAGTGTTCCATCGACGCCGCTACCGCTCCCACCTATCACAAGATCCGCGGGGTGGACCAGTTTGCGCGCGTGTTGGCCAACCTGATGACCTTTGCGACCCTCGCCCGGGACCAGCCGCACATCAGACTAATTCTGGTCTACGTGGTTATGAGGGAGAACCTCGGTGAAGTTCTGGACTTCGTCGATCTAGCCCGGGGCCTCAACCCCTACCGCATCGAGTTTCATCCGGTTAGACACGTGGTTGATTGGATCGTCGACAACGGAACAGGCTGGGTGTTCCGTGGCGTGGAGCAGTGCTGCGAGTTCCTCCGCCATGAGTATGACAAGGTGATGGACCAGGCCGCCGCCATGTGTAGGGAGGAGGGCCTCCGGTGTGAGACGCTCCGCGTCTGAGCGAATATGGGTCTGG
>JASFVG010000394.1:0-4730 GCA_050049955.1 Anaerolineae bacterium
GAACAGCGTGCCTACGGGAGGTGGAGCCGCAAGCAGGCGAGTTGGAGTGAGAATGGACATTGCGCCGACCACAAAGACCATGCCACTCAGCACCCCACAAGCACTTCCAGTCGATCCACGCCTGGCAATCCGGTACAGCGCAATCACGGCCACAAGGATCAGCATGTCGTCATAGTGTCGATGATACGTCCAGAAGCGAGCGGCAATGGATACGACACCGAGAAGGGTCCACAAGTCCCGGTCACGGTGCCGATACGTCCAGAAGCCCAAGGCGATGAGCGCAAGCAGTGAGACGAGAGGATTCCATCGTTCGAGTCCCACGATGGCCAACCAGTTGTGCAGATTCGCATACCCTCCCCGCCTCGCCGCAATCGAGGTCACCGAGGTTCCTGAGACTGCGTGTCCGACCCAAGCTGTGAGAACCCCGATGAGGTCGAATCCCTGGAACGACACCGACACCAGCGTCAGGACGGCGTACCCGATAGCGGCGATCAGGGCAGCTCGTCGTCGGGCAGGAAGGAGGACCAGCAGGAAGAAGGGGGCCGTCACCGATGGTTTCACCAGCCCCGCCAAGATGAGCACGCCAGCCAGGACATCCCGTCCCCAGCTCGGCGGCGCTCGCCACGCGAGCAGCACTCCGGTCAACATGCATGCGAGCGCGTGCATTGGTAGCTGGCCGTGACCAATGGCGGCGGCAGCGGGGTACGTCGACAAAGGTAGAAGCGCCACGAAGACCCGCTCGACCGGAGGTTGGGCGTTGCTTCCCCTCAGGAATAGGTAGACGAGCCAGGCTAGAGCCGCGGCTGAGGTGCCCCCCCAGATCCATCTGACGACGGTGAACGATGAGTAACCAAGAAACGGCCAGAGCATAGCATAGCTGGCTGGCGGATACACAGCGGTGTTCACTTCGCGGTACAGAGTCCTCCCGGCGAACCAGTGATGAAGTTCCTTGTAGCGGAATCTCAGATCTATCGCCGCCACGAAACGGTCCTCCACGAGGAGGCGTGAGAAGTTGTTGGTCATCCTGTGACAGGCAATGGCGGCCATGATCGCAATGACGAGGCCCAGTACGTACGGACGGTACTGAGTCCAAAGGCAGTTGACCAATCCAAGAGCTGATTGCCTCTTGGAGCTCTCCACAGTTTTGTCAGCGGACAACGCCAGTCTCCAGCCTTGATCTCGGGCTGCGCCGAAGAGCGGAGCAGCGGAACGGGCTCTCGGTCACCGTGTGGCCTCGCACTCCTGGTGCCCTTATCATCTTCCCAGGATGCGAGCGGATTGGGTCAGAACCAGATAGAGATAGAGCGCCTGGGCGCCGCAGCACAGCGCCAGAAACGTCGGGCGTTCCGCTGTCCCAAGCTGGGATTGCAGCCCGCTTGCCATCACCAATGCAAGTGCGGGAAAGGCGGGGAGGAAGTACCTCGAGTCAGGAAGGAGCGTGACGATGGGCAATGAGACGGCGGCGACCCATGCCAGAGCAAGCAGATCCGATTGCTTTCTGCGACGGACCAGCTGCCACGCGCTCGCCAGCAGGATCGGGACGCTGAATGCGCCCACGGCGGACGGAAGGCGAGCAAACATGACCTCAATCCGTCTGTGCATCTTCCATCGTCTCTCCGCGGCCAGCGGACCTCCCTCCGTGGCGCTGGAGACGCCTACGTACTTAGCGACAGTCGCAATGTGCTTCGACAGCACGCCAGTCTCATACCCGTACGCCAGCCAGACACTCAGGATGGCGGCTGATAACAGCAGAGCGACCGCAAGATAGGGTAGGAGCTTCCGAACCGGCGCCTTCAGTATGACGGCGATCAGAGGTACAGCACCGTAGACCAGCAACATGGTGTACTTGGTCAGCATCCCCGCTCCCATGACGGTACCTGTCACCACAGCCAGCCGGTAGGTCGGCCTACGAATCAGACGGACGAGCAGGAGCATGGCGAGCGTGAAGAAGAAAGTCACCGGCATATCGTTGTTCGCCATGCTGCCCATGTGCAGGCAGTACGGCAGAGAGAGCATGAGCTGGGCCGCTGTAAGGCCAGTGCTTCTATCGTACATCTCCGCCCCCAGCGCGTACGTCACGACGATCGTTGCCGCCGTGAACGCAAGTGTGATTGAGCGTGCCACCCACAGTTCGATGCCCAGAATGCGCATCGCCACGCCGTAAACCAATGACATCAGCGGGGGATGTTGCTTTCCCAACCACGAAATCTCGCCGTACTTCCGGAAGAAGTCTCTGATCCCATCGGTTGCCACGACAGTGGCGGCACTGAAGCTCGGCGGTTCATCCCCGTGGAACCGTCTGAGGCTGGCATGGGCGCCTCCCGCAACGAGCACCACTGCAATCAAGCCCAAGACAAGCACTCTCTCGTTTCGCAGCAAGGCTCCACGCAGGTGCTGGTGTCTCACCAACAGCCCGGGCGGCACAAGCACCGCCATGAGCACAACTCCAATCACGAATGCAATCAAGACGGGGAGCTGGCTCCAATCGGGATCGCGCATCAGGAGCCATCGCACGACCAGCCAGGTCACCTGGAACAGGCCCATTGCTGCCAGCAAGGCAGTTTGGCCTGGTGATCGCTTCGGTTCCTCCATTGACCCTCCTGTCTGTGTCCCCGCGAAGCCCCACAGATGGTCAGTGGGCTGCCGCTAGCACACGGATGCCAACACCTGATCGAAAACCCGGCTCGTCAGGGCATAAGCTGGCCCGCGCTCCACTGGGGCACCATGGTGCCCAAGCCAAGTCTCGCCTGGCAGTCCTGCGAGCGGGACCCATCGGTGCGTGTACATGGTCACAGCCCTATGAGCTCCAAGTCGCGCTCGTTGATGTGCCGCTCACGGTGGAACTGCAGGTCTAGTCCCTTCTCCTGTGAGTCTCCCAGCCCAAAGGCATAGCCCATTCCCTCACCCAACGCGCTCACGCCCAATCCAACAAGGACCAGCGTGATTGTTGCCAGGGATAGTCTTCCGACGCTCCCGGATCGCCAAAGCTGCCCAAGTATCCGCAGAAATCGGACGGGTGGGATGAGTGGGGCGCCTCCGGCGTAGATCAGACGGCGCAAGGTCGACCACTCTATTGCCCGGAAAGCCGCGAAGAAGCGGCCGGAGTGGAGTCGTTCGCGTATCATCGACGTGAACAAGCTTGAGTTGAGGTGGCTTATCTTGGCGGCCGGCTCGATACAGAGTCGGTATCCCCTGGCGGTCAGATCCCAGTGCCAGACACTCTCTGCTGCCAGGAGGGATTCGAGCCTTTCATTGTACTCCAGGAGGATGCTGCGCTTGTAGCTGCTGTTATGTCCGGGCAAATGGGTGACTGTGCCACCACGCGCTGGATCCATCCACGGTCCGTACCCAATCAACATCTCCGCCCGGCTGATCGGGCTGCTCGGGTTCGCGTTGCGCACCACAGGACCTACAACGGCACAGGGCTGGCGATGCGTCCTAATCAATGCCTCGGCCCAACCCGGGTCCGGATAGGCGTGACCTTCGAGGAAGGCAATCACTGGACTGCCCGCCTCTCGCGCGCCTGCCGCGTTCGCTTCGGCTAGCGACCGGAGCGGGTCGATCTCCACAACTCGAGTTGCTCCGAAGCATTCCACCTCCGCCCTTCGGTTGTCCGACAACGCCGCCCGTGGTCCCACGATGATCAGCTCGAGCTGATCTCGAACGGTCTGGGAACGGAGGTGGTTGATTGTCTTGCCGATCGTCTCGTAGCAGTCGGGCGTTACGATGACGACCGACATGGCTGGCTGATAGCCTGGGGCCATCCAGATCCCTCTCTGGGCAATGGTCTTCAGGTGCAATACTGACGGACGCGATAGGAGTGAGTCTGAGCAGCCAGCACCTGGTAGCACCAGCGGGCCGCAGTCAGCGGATCGTCTGGCTGATGTCTAACTCGGCTCCACACGCGGCAGGTCGTCTTGGAGGCATCATAGACCTAGGTAGCTCACGACTTCGCCCATCGACCAACACATCACTCCCGGCACGAGCAGGGGTAATGAGAGTATGAAATGCCGAAGGTAGACCCGATTCCTTAAGTTGTTGCCCCAGATCTTGCCCAGTATCCTTAGGGGTATCAGCGGCGCCCCGAGGACATACGCCGCCCGCCTTGCAGCGGAGAAGCGCTTCTCGCGGACCCGCACGCGACCGAAACTCCGGCCGTGGCGGAACTCATGGGATAGGAACCGCGCCGTGCCGTCGATGGAGTGATGCGATACGACCATTGTGGGTCGAAACCGCAGACGAAGCCCGTGCCTGCCGATGCACCAGTGAAACGCAGTGTCGGAGCAGTAGGTCTCCTCTATGAAACCTCCGTACTCGTCGACTAGCGCTTTTCGGTATGTCACGTTCGCCCCGGCGATATCATCCATCCATTGGGCCGGCGTTCCAGGCATCCAACGGCTGAACTCGCAGAAATAGGCAGCCCACCCGACGTAGCTTTCTGGATTAGCGTTTGCTATTGCGCCGCCGGCGACAGTATCTCCTGACTCGTGGACCTTCAGGATCTCAGCGACCCAGTCCTCATGGGCCTCACAGTCGGCGTCTATGAAAGCCACGATGTCCGCTCTTGCCATGAGGGTGCCGTGGTTCCGGGCACCACCACAGTATTTCCTATCCGGAAAGTGGAACAGTCTCACATCAGGGAACGCCTGCTCCACGAAAGCGGCGGTGCCGTCGTCAGAGCTGTCCACAAGGAGCACCTCACAGTGCTTGCTGGTGGTTTGTTGTGCCAG
>JASFVG010000395.1:0-4713 GCA_050049955.1 Anaerolineae bacterium
GGCGCAATCTCCACGCTACCCAGCTCAATCGTGCCTGTCTCGGCACCTGGCACGTTCGAGAGAACCTGCAGACGCTCGATTTCGGGCCAGAGGTAGACACCGACGAGGATTCGATGGTCCCCTGGTGACAGATCATCAGGAAGCTCAAGGGACACAGGGTAACCAAAGGTGACCCCTGCAGGCCAAACGGACTCGGGTAGGGCACTTCCCACAGGCGCGTCATCGTGTTGGGCTACCAGCTCACCATCCGAAGACAGCAGATGCATAAAGACCACGTAGCGTTCATTTAGCTCAGTGGTAGCTTCCCAAGTCAGATTGATGGTCAAGACATCACCCGGACGGAGGGTCCGCTGGTCGCTTGCCCAGCCTCTGAGCCGCATGCGATCGCCGAAGTTGACGTTGACCGCCTCCCCGGCAGCAAGTGCGGACGCCGAGACAAATGACGCGTTGTCCAGCACAAAGGTTCGGCACGTCGTGCGGACATCGCAGGGGGGCACAGCATCGCCTTCGGGAGGTGCTAGAAGCGCCTGACTCCAGCATCGAGGGTCATCGAGAACCTCTGGGCAGCCTTCGGGGGCACGGAACTGGAACACGTTCATTCCCTGCGTCAACGATAGTGGTCTCGTCGTATAGGTGGTTCGGTCTCCAACGAAAAAGGCATCCAACTGACGGTTAGCATGGTAGACTTCCAGCAAAGGGAAGTCTAGATGTGAGTCGACGCTGAACCGGAGACACCCGTTCTCTGCCTCCGCAGAATAGACGTACAAACGGCCTTCGGCCCCCATCCAGCGTCGCCAGGTTGCTCCGTCTAGCTCCGGCTGGCGCCAATCAGACTCTTCGAACGTGTATAGGCGAGGACTTCGCACTGGACCTGGCGCGTCTGGCACAGGGAACGCTGTCAATGTTCCATCCTCCGCCCTCGGTGGCCCGATGAGACGCTCGAGGTACGGACGATACTTCGCTTCGTCGCTCGGCTCCAGACGATGTAGGACCACCCAGTCCACGTCGAAATGGGTCAGCCAGGCTAGTCGCTCAGACTCGTCAGGGCGGGGCACGATGTCGGGTGTAGAATCTGCCCGGATCAGGCCCTCCAAGGTCTTCCACCACGGGGGCGTCTCCGGCAGCATTCTAAGAACCTCGCCACCGACGATGGGACGGTCCACAGCCGTCTGAAAGAAGAGGGCGCGATGATTGACGCGTCGGCGCGCCATCGGTATATGGAGGATAGCACCATCACTAGGCTGGGAGGCAATATACTCCATAACCGATGGCACACTGGCGTCACTGGTGGGAAAGGGCCACATCGGGAGGAACTCGAAAAGAATGAGGATGACCACTAGCCCGCCGACGGTCCAGCGTTTCCAACTGGATGCACCCAGCCTTGAGAGTAGGTTGGCCATCCCATAGGCAGCAAGAACGCCAAGGCCCAGCATACCAACCACGTTGAGACGGCCCGGGGTCCGCCCCCAGTCGAGAAAAGGGATCTGCCGGACAAGGGTGTAGGGCATCACAATTTGGGCACGGTATCCGTCGGTAACGTGCTCGACGGGTTTGCCACCCAGCAGCAGGATTGGACCCAGCGAGAGCACGAACGCACCCAAGACCAGCACCAGCCAGCGCCAGGGCCGGGGTCGACCCAGGCCTAGGCCCCACAAGGCGAGCATCCCAGGAACCAGTCCGAAATACGCAAGATTCCACCTGAGTGCTTCGGGGTCCTCGAACAGGCGAGAGGCGAACCGGGGGACCAGTCTAAGAGGGGCGAGAAGTGGATGGAATGGGGAAGGCGTGAAAAAAGCCAGCAGGTCGGTCGAGTGCTGGACCACGCCGTGCGTCCAGATGTAGTCCGATTCTCCTCGAGAACGTTCCAGGACCAACGGAAGCGTGAAGGGAAGCACAAGAACCAAGCAGATTGCCAGGGCCAACAAGAGACACAGAAGCCGCCGCCGGCTAAAGAATGACCGTCGGCGCTGGAGCAAGTCGGCCCCAACGACAACGAGTGTCAGGGGGATCATGAAGTACGCTATGTGCATGACGTACACCAGGGCCGAAACCCCTGCCAGGAGGCCCAGACCTACGGCCCGCTTCGCTGTCGGGCTGCCCAGTAGCCTCGCAAGGGACAGGGCATACCAAGGATAGAGATAGACGGTAATCTGGGGCAGCCACCCAGCCATCGCGTGTCCCAGGTGGCTCGGAGCGAAGGCGAATATGGCCCCTCCGACCAGCGCCGCGAGATGGTCGCAAGTGAGCTCCCAGCATAGATGGTAGGCCGCAACGCCGCTCAAGACGAACGATGAAAGCACCAGTATGTTGAAGACGACTGTCGGGGAGAAGAGGCCACCCAAAGGTACGCCAACGACACTCAAGAACACAAGCGACCACTGGTATGGATGGACGAGCCCCGCCGGATGGTTGATCAGGTAGAGATTGCCAAGCCCCTTCCCGTGCAGCAGCAACCTACGGGCGAACCAGAGCCACCACGCGTACTGCCATCCATCACGGGCCTCGAAGCCTGCGAGAACCGACCCAAGTCTTGTTGCGACAGGATACGTCAGTACGAGCGTCGCTACCACATATACCGCAAACGCAGTCAGCGTCCGCCGCAGGCCTGGGCGACCGACACGTCGCCGCAGTTCGCTGATCCTCCGTCCTACGAACCTTCCTCCTCCGCGCCGAGTGGCGGTCCTCCCGAGGATCGGTCCAGCAGAAGGCTTCAGGGTCACCAATCAATCTCCTCGGGAAGGGTGAGTCTCCGCTGCGGTTGGCGTTCGCCTGCCGAGTCGAAAACCGCCACACGCTCACCACTGTCTGGAGAGTACAAGCCAACGGCGATGCGGTATTGCCCTGACGGCACATCTGCCAACGACAGCGACATCACGTCGCTCACCGTCTCTCCAGCCTCCCACCAGGTCGTTGGGTAGGTCCAGCTCCGGGGAACGGCATCGACTTGTGCAGCGACGGCCTCACTCGCTGGATCGAAGAGATGAACAAACACCTTGTAGGATTCCTCCGGCTGCCTAGTGGCCTGCCAGTGCAAGGTCAGCTTCAGGCTGCTGCCCTCTCGCGTGAGGTCGTATCCTAGTAGCCTGAACTCGTCGCCAAAGCGGACGTCCAGGCTATGAGCGATGGTCGTTGGGGGCTCGAAGCTCCGTGGCAAGGAATCGACGGTCATGTGCGCCAGGGTGGCCGCCTGTCCCTCTCCGACTACCCTCACACTCACCCCATACTGCCCGGGCGGCAAGTGCGGATCGATGCGGAAACTGTAGCGGCCGATGGCGATTGCACCGCTCGGCCAGTCCCCAGTCGGCCAGTCGGAGCACGGTTGAACCTCAACCTGGTGACGCGCCTCCCCAGCCTCGTCGATCAGCGCCAGTCGGATTTCCAGATCGCGTTGCGGCGCCACACGACTACCCCACCTCAGCTCAAGGGACACGTTGTCACCCTGTCTGACGACCGTTGGTAGCTCCCCGGCTCGGACGACGCCAATACGGGCGCCCAGGTCGAACTCGAAGTCAAAGTCCCGGTCATACTCCGGTCGCGTAGCATAGACGGCGATGCGTTCGTCCGTATACCGGGGATTGAAGGTTAGCCAATCCTGCCATTCAGCCCAGCGCTCTTCGGTTGGACGCTTCTTCTCCAGCTGCGGGTCGCGGTGCATGATGAGATGCTGAACACCGGCGTCGGCCAGATAGGCCAGATGCTTCGAGACAGCCGTTAGGTCCTGGTCCATACTCTTTGCCACCCGCAGATGGTTTGTGAAGGCATCGCCGTCGATGAAAGCGTTGATGTCACGCTCCGGTCGTGCCATCTTCCCCTCCACGACGGGCTTTCCGTGGATGGTCTGCAGATACATGTAGAACTTGGCAGGTCCGCTGAAGCCCATAGGCAGATCGTACACAGCAGATTGGCCTGCATCGCTGGCCAGTTGGTCATAGAAGGGAGAGTAGTCTAGGGATAGCGTGGGCAATGGGATGCGAAGGTACTCGAATAGGATCAGGCTGGCCCCCAGCAAAGGAACCCACCGGTTGCGCCAGCGCGAGTTCGAGAGAGCCCGAATTCCGAACCCGGCGAGGAGGGCTATTGGGATGGCCAGCAGGATGTTGAAGCGGTGCGGACTCCGCATGATGCGAACCGGAAAGCTCCAGCCCAACAACCTGTACGGCAGTACGATCCTCGGGTAGACCCGGCCATTAAGCCGCAGGGAAGGCCCCAGGGCCATGACAAGGCTGAAGACAGCCATTGATAGCCACAGCCCAGCCTGTTTGGTACTGCTAACGCCATAAGCGCCCAGCACCAGCGTCGTGTAGCCAAGGAATACGATCTGCGTCCGAAGGATGTTCGGCGCGTAGAATTTCCGCAGCGGGTGTGGAGGGTTAGGCAGAACATAGGCCAGAAGGTCTGACTGGTCGTACGTTTGCTCATCCACATAGATATCGCCGGGATGCTTGCCGCTGATCTGCTCCCGCACCATTGGGAAAACGGGAACAGCCAGTGCCGCTCCCGTAAGGGCACCTACCAGGGCCAGCCGACCCACGGTTCCCCGGTCCCAGTTGCCGCGCTCAGTCAACAGGCTGTACAGGACATAGATCGCAGCCGGGAAAAGCGTCATCACGAGAAGCTGCCACCGAGCAAGAGCGGTGAGGGTGAGGAACAGAGCAGCAAGGAGCGCGTGTCTCCTCTTCCCTTCGCGCACGGTCTTCATCAGGTACAGGAGAA
>JASFVG010000396.1:0-4708 GCA_050049955.1 Anaerolineae bacterium
ATCTGCAAGTCAAGGAGATGGACGGCGGTGAATACGTGGTTGCTGTGCGGCGTCAGGAGGGACTTCCGGCAGTTGAAGTGCTCCCGGACCTGGCGACCGATCTGATCGCCGGCCTACGGTTCCGCCGAAGTATGCGCTGGAACGAGACGGGCGTGACCTTCTCGCGGCCTATCCGCTGGTTGGTCGCGTTGTTAGGCAATGCGGTCGTCCCCATCGAGTACGCTGGCGTCTCCAGCGGGCGCACAAGCCGTGGGCCGCGAGCGGCGGGTTCGGCGCCCTTCGAGATCCGGCGTGCGCGGGACTACGTAGCATTACTAGATCAGCACCACATCATGGCTGATCCTGAGAAGAGACGGTCCTTCATCGCGGAGCAGGCAGCGGAGCTGGCACGGACCGCGGGCGGGCGGATTCCAGAGGATCCGGACCTCCTCCAGGAGGTCACCCACCTGGTCGAGCAGCCCCGCCCCTTTCTGGGGAGGTTTGAGGAGAAGTACCTCTCGCTACCCGCTCCAGTGCTCGTGGCCGTGATGAAGAAGCACCAGCGCACCTTCCCGCTGCTTGACGATCAGGGCGACCTCCTGCCCTACTTCATCGCGGTTCGGAACGGCGGTGAGGACCATCTTGACAGCGTGCGGCACGGTAACGAGGAGGTGATTCGCGCTCGCTTCGCGGATGCCGAGTACTTCTTCGAGGAGGACACGAAACAGCCACTCGCGGATCTGCTGCCGCGGCTGGGTACTCTGACCTTCCAGGAAAAACTGGGTTCCGTACTCGACAAGGCGCAGCGCCTGGAGAGGATGGTTCCTGCACTTGCCCCGCTGTTGGGCCTCCCCGCCGGGGAAACGACCACAGCCGTCCGTGCCGCCCACCTCAGCAAGGCCGACCTGGCGACGAAGATGGTGGTGGAGCACACCAGCCTACAGGGTGTGATGGGGCGCCAGTACGCGCTCCTGTCGGGCGAGACGGGCGAGGTAGCGGAGGCAATCGCTGAGCACTATCTACCCCGGTCGGCCGACGACGGTCTGCCCGAGACGAAGGCCGGGCTGACAGTTGGGGTGGCTGACCGGCTCGACAGCCTGGTGGGACTGTTTGCGATTGGGCTGGTACCCACGGGCTCGGCCGATCCGTACGGCCTGCGCCGCGATGCCCTCGGCCTGGTGCAGAATCTGATCGCCCACGGGATCCCGTTCTCGATTGAGCACGGTCTGGAGATAGCCGGCGACTTGCTGCCGGTTGACGTGACAGCGGACGCCGTGGCACAGACGCGGGAGTTCATTGTGGAGCGGCTACGCGGCAGCCTGCGAGACCTGGGGTACCCATACGACGCCGTGGATGCCGTCCTCGCAGCGCGTGGAGATGATCCATACCGTGCAAAGCAAGGCGTGCAACAGCTTTCCGGCTGGGTGGAGCGCGAGGACTGGGACGCGATCCTGGACAACTACGCCCGCTGCGTCAGGATTACGCGCGACCTGGATGAGGCGTTTGAGCTCGACCCAGCGCTGTTCGCCCAGCCAGCGGAGGAAGAGCTCTACGAGGCGTATCTCGCAGCTCGGACCGAGCTGACACCAGAAAGCTCCATCGACGATCTGCTGACGGCCTTCTTGCCGCTGGTCGACGTCATCGACCGCTACTTCGCACGCGAGTCGGGGGTGTTGGTGATGGCGGAGGACGATGCGATTCGAGAGAACCGACTGGCGCAGCTGCAGCACATTGCCGCGCTTGCTGACGGCATCGTCGACTTGAGCCGGCTGGAGGGGTTCTAGGCTCCGATCGGCGAGACCCTGGCGGCGCTGGTGAGGTGTTCAGACGGGGCAGCTCCGCGGGGAAGTCTATGCTCCCCTCCCGCCGCCATACCTATACACGGGCTGGACTGGCCCAGGCATCCGCCCACGTCAAGGGCCCGCTGCACGCCGGACGCCGGCTGGCGCACGCGCCTATGCCGCACCGGAGGTCGCTCCAGAGCAGCTAGTTCCGACCAACCGCCCATCCATCAGCTCAAAGACGTAGTCGGCAGCCTCGTGGACGTTGGGGTCATGGCTGGCGACGACAACTGTGACGCCAGTCTCCGTCGCGATCCTCTTCAAGAGCGCGACAATCCTCGCGCCCGTCAGACTATCCAGCTGTCCCGTGGGTTCGTCGGCCAAAATGATACCAGGATGCTTGACCAGCGCCCGCGCAATGGCGACGCGCTGCTGTTCGCCACCCGAGAGTTCATGGGTGCGATGACGAGCCCGATCCGCCAGGCCGACTGTCTCCAGCACCTCGTTGACGAGACGCTGGCGCTCCCGGCGAGGGGTCGACACCAGCCGCAGCGGGACCTGGACGTTCTCCTCCACAGTAAGAAACGGCAACAGACCAAAGGTCTGAAAGATGAAGCCAATCCGGCGCCGGCACATATCGATCTTCTCTTGCGCTGACATCTCGCGTAGCGAACGCTCCCCGAGACGGACGGTCCCGCCTGTGGGCTCGTCCAGACCCGCGAAGAGCTGTAGAAGCGTTGTCTTGCCGGAGCCCGAGGGTCCCTTGATGGCACTGAAGGAACCGGCGGGGATTCTGAAGCTGACACGTCTGACGGCGTGCACCCTCTCCCCGGCCAGCTCAAAGGTGCGGGAGACGTTCTCGGCCGTGATGGGGACCCCCCCGTTTGAGCGCCGGACACTGCTACGCTCGGTGGCCGGGCTGGCGGTCACCTCTTCGGGCGCCCCCGGCGCCTGGGCCCTTGACTCCTCTCGCTGTTCCTGCGGCCAGACCGACACGTGGTCGGGTTCGAGATGGACCCTGACACGCTCCCGCATCTCGAGGGTGTTGACGTAAACGCGGGGCAATTGCAGGCGGCCCACCCTGTCGAGTATGACCCACTCCTGTTCCTGAACCGTGTCACCCGCTGGATCCCGACGGCGGCGAATCTCGGTGCTGGAGCGGCCGTCGCGCATCGTCACCACGCGGTCGAGCCGACTGGCGACGAGAGGGTCGTGGGTCACGACGATGATGGTGGTCCGGAAGGCGTCGTTGATGGCCTGAAGCGCGTCGACCACCCTCATAGCTGACTCGGAGTCCACCTGCCCGGTCAACTCGTCGCCCAGGAGCAGCGGGGGGTTGTTCGCCAGCGCAACCGCCAGCGCGGCGCGCTGCTGCTCACCTCCAGAAAGACGTTCGGGACGGAAATCAGCTCGCCCGGCTAGGCCAACGACGTCAAGCAGCTCCATAGCGGTCTTCTTGCGAAGGTCCGCCTTGACCCCGCGATGCTGCATGGGCAGCTCGACGTTCTCGCGGGCCGAGAGATAGGACAGCAGATTGCGGGCTGGCTGCTGCCAGACGAACCCCACCACCTCCCGCTTGTAGCTGACCCGCTGCCGGTCGTTCATCCTGAGTAGGTCCCAGCCGGCCACCCGCACGCCGCCGGCGCTAGGGGTGTCGAGCCCTCCAATGACATTGAGCAGGGTCGACTTGCCCACACCGGAAGGGCCTACCAGAGCCATCATCTCGCCCTTCGCCAGCTCCAGGTTGAGACCTTGCAGGGCCACCACTTCGAGGTCAGCTACCGCGTAGATCTTGAACAGATTGTCACATATCACGAACGGCTGTGCGTCCATCACTATCTCCTCTGCTCGGCGATCGGTGGGATCCCCTCCTCACTCCTCTGCCACGGCGGGTGCGCCTCGGGCTGGGATGCGTCCCAGAACCAGGGCCAGAAGCACCAACGTGGATGCGTACGCACCTGCCAGGGCGGCCGACGCCTGGCCGATGCTCGCCCAGTCGAACGGAATGCGGGCGACAGCGACCCGGGCGAATGCCTCCGTCAGTGCCTGCGATAGATAGGGAATCATCACGAGGGACAGCCCGACGCCCACGCCAGTGCCGGCTAACAACCCAAGAAACAGAACTACGAGCCCCTCCACCACGACGAGTGCTAGCCGCTGGCGGTCTGAGAGCCCCACGGTCCGCAGGACGCGATCATCGGATTCTCGTCCCTGAGCAGCTGACAGCTGCACCAAGAAGAAGGCTGTTGCGCTGAATAGGACGAGGGCCACCCCATTCAGCTCAAGGGCGCTGCCGATGCCCAGGGCCAGCGCGTCGCCTTCAAGCAGATCCTGGCTGCGGGCCAGCGCGCCCTGAAAAACGCGCGTGAAGAAGACCAAGCCAGCCGTGAGGCTGATGAGAAGCACCACGCGGGTAGCCTGTAGCGGGTCCCAGGCGAGACGACAGAGGCCGACGGGAAGAACTAGCCCGTTCAAGTGCTGAAACGCGCGGGCCACGAGCTTAAGCAGGACAGGCACCGCTCGTAGGAACACCATCGCTGAAGCGATCAACAGGAGAGACGGCCCGATCAGCAGCAAGGGATCGGCCAAGGCGATGTTTCCCACGTGGCGGTGGGCTACAGCGCGCATGATGAAGGAACCAGAGCGGTTCAGCTGCCAGTAGAGCAGACCTCCGAAAGCAAGGAGGTAAAGGTCCACGTAGCGCTTCTGTACGGCAGACAGCTGAGGGAGACGTGAAGTCGTCTCTCGCCATGCAGACGAACCACGGCGGGATGCCAGGAAGACGGGGAGGACAAGGGCTAGCCAGCCCAAGCCGGTGGCGGCCCCTGCCAGCAGCCAGGCCTGGGGAGACAACAAGCCCACCGGCGCCCCTCCGGTGCTCGTTGCCCACAGGGATGTAGCCGCCTGGGCTAGGCCCGGCCCAAGAAGCAGTCCCGCGGGCAATGCCA
>JASFVG010000397.1:0-4693 GCA_050049955.1 Anaerolineae bacterium
CGAATCGCACCGCGACGCTTCAGTTCGAACGGCCCGGCGTGCGCTCGGGCACGTGGGGCGCTACACCAGCTCCATGTAGCGCTGGTCCCGGGATCTGAACGGCGCCCACTTCCCGGGCTCAACTTGGATCCAGATGTCGTCGCCCGCCAGGGAGACCACATTCGCCACGTCGCCCTCTTCGAGGACTCCGACCTGCCCGAAGTTCATACCGGGGCCGCTACGTAGGCTGAGCCGCTCGGACGTGACGCGGGCCCGGAGGCCGGCGAGAGGAATCTCGTCCTCCTCAGGCTCGACGCTGACGTGAGCCAGCAGATCCTCGTAGCTCCCATTGAACCAGTTCAGGTCCGTGGCCGTACCGATCCCGGGCACCCGACCGTGGTCCGCGTGCTGCCAGAACAACCACTCATCCCACGCGGCGGGTAGCGTGGGACTCTGGACCCCGTAGCTAGCGACCCAAAGATGATGGCTCGAAAGGTCCTCCGACTCAAGCACGTTGCTGTCCCAGAACCACCGAGCGGTGTAGATGATCGGCTTTCGGCCCTCCTCGCGCTCGATCCGTTCAGAGCACTCGGCAACGCAGGCGGTGATACCCTCGGGGCCGACGTCACGGCTCAATTCGACGTCGAGCACCAGTGGAAAGTCTGCAGAACGTCCACCGAGGACATGGAAGAAGCGGTCTATCTGCGAGTCAGCCGGTCTCTCGGGTGCCACGACATGGTACATTGATACGAGCAGCCCGGCATCCCTGGCCTCTTCCCAGTTCACGTAGAACCGGGGATCGGTGTAGTAGTTGCCAACGGTGGCGCGCATCACGGCGAAGCGATACCCTGCAGCTGCCACTTTGCGCCAGTCGATCTCGCCTTGCCAGCGAGACACATCAACGCCCGCTGCTCGGCTCACGGGTACCTCCCCATACGCTACGCTGATACACGAACTCCGACGGGCCAGGGCCGCGCCTGGGCGATCAGAGTCGGTCGGCCCGAGGAGCTTGCCGGACCGGGACCTTCATCTGTCGTGGCTGTGGCTGGGACCACAGAATCAAGGCTCTGCCCGTCTCTCTGGTTCAACGGAGCCAGCCCCCGGGCTCTTGAGGCTGTAGTCTCCTTCAACCACTGTCGCTTCACCATCGTCAACGACGCGCCATTCTTCAACACGGGCACCCAGCTCCCGCAAGTGCTCGCGCACCAAGTCGGGCGGAGCCAGTTCAATGAACAGCTTGATGCCCAGCAGGGCGACGGCAATGTCGTCAAGCTGGTTCAGGCCCATAGGCGGGATGTCGGAGAGAATATCTATAGGGGAAAGGACATAGGCCAGAGCGAGCGGCGGGATAGCCTTTGTCCAGAGGGGAACACGACGGTCCAGGAACAGCCGCCAGGCCAGGCGCAGCTGTCGCGCAGCCTCTCTGAGCCAACTGAGAATGGCGCCCGCGTCCTCCTCAGGCACTCGCATTGGCCGTCGGTCTTCACTCATGATCTCACTCCAGGTCGTCGATCCAAGCAGGATAGGTGGAGCAATTATAGTGCTGTTGCCCGGATGTGCAACTACGGCGTATTCAGCAACGTCCCCAGCGGTTGCTGACTGCGGTTGCCTCGATGTATAATAGCGGCGCCATGCCTGACCTGCGGCAGTGCCTGCTGGACACGTATCTGGTGCGGTTGCGAGCCATCGCTCGCTTCTGGGGGATTGAGCTAACCGCGAGGCGGCAGCGTGCGGTAGCCATCGAGCTGTCGGAGGCCATGAGCGACCCCACGGTCGTCTCACTTGCCTGGGACGCTCTGCCGCCCGACCAGCGTGATGCCTTGCTCGCCGTACTTGCATCTGACGGGCATATGCCACGGCGGATCTTCGTCCGAGAATGGGGGGAGATCCGTTCGATGGGGCCCGGGCGGATGGAGCGCGAAGAGCCCTGGCGAGCGCCGATCTCCCCAGCGGAGGGCCTATGGTACACCGGCTTCATCTTCAGCGCATTCGAGCAGGTGGAAGACGCTGCCTACGAGGCAGTCTTTGTGCCGCCCGAGCTTCGAAACCTTCTACCGGCCCCCAGCATCGACCAATCGATGGCCAACCTGGAATCAACCAACGAAGCGGCTGTCGTGGTCTACCAAGGGGCATACCTCCTAGACGATTTCTGCACACTCCTCAGCTACGTACAGAACGAACGACCCCAACTCCGCGTGGATGGGGGCTGGCCCGAGCGTCATAGGGAGAGGATGTCGGACCGCCTGCGTGTCCACCAGACAGAGTACTTCGCTTTCCTGGCCCACCTTGCTCGCCGTATTGGATGGATTGTGGTGGATTCGAACCGTCAGGTGCGGCTCAAGGCGGACGCCGTCCAGGACTGGCTTCAGTGCTCCCCACTAGATCAGCTATCGGCTGTACTGGCTGCGTGGGGCGATGACCCAACATGGAACGACCTGTTCCATGTCCCCTCCCTTCAGCCCGAGGATACCGGCGCCTGGAAGAACGACCCTGTGCTGTCGCGCACGGGCGTACTCCGGCATCTCGAGGAGTGTCGGCCGGGGGCGTGGTACAGGCTGGCGGACTTCGTTGGTTCAATCAAACGGAAGAATGCGGACTTCCAGCGACCGGATGGCGACTACCACTCGTGGTACATCCAGGACATGGAGACAGGGGACTATCTCTCGGGCTTTGAGACCTGGGACGCGGTCGAGGGCAGACTCATCCGCTACTTGATCAGGGGGCCTCTGGCTTGGATTGGCGTCATCGCGCTGGGGTCACAGGATGGGGAACAGTCACCAACCGTGTTCCGCCTGAGCCGTGAGGGAGCAGGCGCCCTAGGTATGGCTGACCCGCCGCAAACCCGGGAACCACGACGAGCACGCCTTGTCGCGGGGTTCAGGGTCGCGCTGCCTGCCGAGCGGCGTTACGATCGCTTCCAGCTGTCCCGGGTGGCCGATTGGCTGCAGTCCGGCCCGGTCTACGTCTATCGGTTGACGCCCACTTCGTTGGCGCGTGCTCGTCAGCAGGGGATCACGGTCACTCGGGTGCTCGAGTTCCTGGGCGGTCTCACGAATGTGCCGGTGGCGCGATCCGTCGAGGCAGCACTCACCCGCTGGGCCGCCCGGGGCGTCGAAGCCCGCTTGGAGCGGACGGCGATCCTGCGAGTCTTCGGCGAGGGATTGATGGACCAGGTCGTGCGCTCAAGGAAGCTGGGCGGCCTGATCCTGGAGCGCGTCGGGCCCTCCGCGGCCACGGTGCGAGAGCAGGATTGGGAGCGGATCATCGGCGCACTTGAGGAGCTGGGGTTGCTGGCCGAAGTAGACGAACACCACTAGGCAGCTTCTGGCCTAGCCCGACCCCGGCCTGGGCGGTTCGCGGCGCACCAGGGCATCCCGCTGTTGGAGCCGACTCGCGCCTTGTTCGCCGCCGGATCACAGGCCTGCCGCGAGCGTCTGAGAGGGAAGAGCCAACTGCACAACCCTATTCCCTTGGATTGCGAGTCCGGGGCAGCGCGGCTGAGGGGAAGCGCACCTCGGGCGGACCACCGGCCCGACGCCGCTTCAGGTGATGTCGACCACGGCAGCGGTCACGACCGGCTCGCGCCCGGTCTCCCGCCGCAGGAACAGGGACAGAGCGTTCTCGATACTTGTCTCCACCTCAGACGGTCGTGTCCCCGCCTTCACGCGCGCTGCCGACCGGACCACGTCCTGCGCCCTATCCAAGAGCCCCTCTGCCTCGGGCACGAACACGAAGCCGCGCGTGATGATGCGTGGCTGTCCCGCAGGGCGACCGGTCCGCGGATTGAACGGCACGACGGCGGTCACGAAACCGGCATCCCCCAGCGCACCGCGCTGACGCATCAGCCTTGGGCCGACGCTGCCGACGAGGTTCCCGTCCACGTAGACATAGCCCCCAGGCACGCGCTTCCCAATCTGCATCCGCCCGCCCTGGAAGTCGAGCGTGTAGCCGTTCTCGACAACGGCGATGTTCTCAGCGGGTATTTCGAGCTCACGCGCGATCTTGCCATGTTGCTTGAGGTGCCGCAGTTCGCCGTGGATGGGGACGAAGTACCGCGGCTGAAGCATGCTGATCAGGGTCTTCTGCTCCTCCTGGCTGGCGTGACCCGAGACGTGGACCTGCGCGAGCGGATCGTAGTAGACATCGGCGCCCTTCTGAAATAGGCGGTTGATCACCTCGTGGATGACCTCCTCATTGCCCGGTATGGTGTGCGAGGAGAGCACCACCGTATCTCCGTCCTGGATTTCGAGCGCGCGGTGTCGCCCCGTCGCCAGGCGATTCAGTACGGCCATAGGCTCGCCCTGGGCGCCCGTCGCCATGATGACGATCTCTTCAGGTGGGAAACGGTCAATCTCGTGAAGCTCGATGAGCATCTCATCGGGGATGTCAAGATAGCCGAGATCCCGAGCCATGGCGGTGTTCGCAACCATGCTCCGGCCCGCGACAGCCACCTTCCGGTTGTACTCCGCTGCGACGTCGACGACCTGCTGGATGCGTGATATCAGCGAGGCAAATGTGGCTACGATCAACCGCCCGGGGGCGTCGCGCATGATCTGACGCAGTGCGTCGTAGAGTACTGCCTCCGACGGCGTTTTCCCCGGCTGATCACCATTGGTGCTGTCGGATAGAAGCACGAGCACGCCACGCCCAGTGAACTCCGCCAGCTTGGCGTAATCGGTGGGCCAGCCGTCGACGGGCGTGAGATCGAACTTGA
>JASFVG010000398.1:0-4682 GCA_050049955.1 Anaerolineae bacterium
AGGGGCTGTCAAACCTCAGTCGACACGGGGATAGTGGCAACCCGCCTCACCTGCCCTGGTTAACCCCAACCGCTATTCGAGTTCTTAAGGTTCACCCACTTGACAAGCTTTAGAACATCTACCCGACTTACTGCTGCGCTAGTTAGGGTTCACTCCTGAGCTACGCCTGCGGCTCAGGCGTCGGCGTGGGTGGCACGTAGCCCTCTTCAGCCTGTGGCGGCAGCTTCGAGAGCGGCAGGCCGTAGTAGGCCTCGATGACCTGCCGCCCCAGAGGCGCGGCCACCGTCGAGCCTTCGCCGGCGTTCTCCACCACCACGGCCAGCGCAATCTCGGCGTCATCCGCCGGCGCATAGGCCACGAACCACGAATGTGGCTTTGCGTCCACACCACCGGCCTCGGCTGTGCCTGTCTTGCCCGCCACGGGAATGTCCAGGCCGGCGAACCGGTGAGTCGCTGTCCCAATCGACTCCGCGGTCACGCCGAGCATCCCTGCTTGAAGGGCCGCCAAGTGGTCCGCGCTAAGCGGCAACGATCCAACCGCCTCCGGTTCCGTGAGCTGTTCCGGTTGCTGCTCTCCAGGCTCGATTCGATCCACGATATAGGGACGATAGAGCATGCCACCGTTGGCCACAGCCGCCACCATCCGCGCAGCCTGAAGCGGTGTCACCCTGAGATAGCCCTGACCAATGGCCAGATTGACCGTGTCCCCCGGATACCACGGTTCTCCCAGCGTGCTCTGCTTCCACTCCGGGCCGGGCATCAACCCCGACTCCTCGTAGAGTCCCACCAGTCCTGTGGCCTCGCCCAGACCAAAGCCTCTGCCGAACCGCGGGAGAATATCAGCGCCTCTTTCGTGAAGGGCCTTGCCCACGTTGTAGAAGGTGACGTTGCATGATGCCGACAGGCCGTTCTGGAGGTTGATCGTGCCGTGCCCATCGGCCTTCCAGCAGTACTTGCGCGCGCCCACGCCCAGACCGTCCCAGTATCCAGGACAGTTGAACGTCGACGCCAGCGGATCCAGTCCTGCTTCCTCCATACCTGCCGACATCGTAATGATCTTGAACACCGAGCCGGTGGGATAGGTGCCCAGCGTCGCCCGGTTGATCAGCGGGTGCCGCGGATCGGTCAAGACCTGTGAGCGGCCCACGTCGCTTGCTGGTCCGACGAAGACGTTGGCGTCAAAGCCGGGGCCACTGACCATCCCCCGCACGGCGCCGGTCTCGACGTCGAGAACGACGATCGCTCCCCTACGGCCGCCGAGAATTTGCTGGGCCTGTTCCTGGAACGCCCGGCCGAACGTGGTGTGGATGGCCCGGCCAGGCACCGCCTCGCGCCGCCCTAGCTCCGCCACCTCCTGACCGGCCGCTGTTATGATTGAGAGTCGGCCGCCGTGCTCGCCCGCAAGGATCTCCTCGCCCCAGGCCTCCAGGCCTGCCACTCCCACCATTTCGTCCCCACGATACCCACGCGAGCGGTAGTACAGCAACTGCTCGGCCGGGACGGGTGCCACCCAACCGACGACGTGAGGGCACGCCTCCCCGTGCGGATACGTCCGGCCCTCCTTCTCGTCCCGGTAGATGCCAGAGTAGGCAGCCAGGGCCTCGTGCTGCTCGATGCTCACCTCAGCCGCGATATCTGCGATAGGGATCTTCCAGTCTGGATTTGCACCCTCATAACGATCGCGTATCGCATCCGTCGATAGGCCCGTCACTGAGGCCAGGGTCTGCAACAGATCTGCCTCGTCCTCAATCTCTCCGGGGATCACGCCTAGCGTCACAATCGTGCCCTCAGTCGCCAGGCCCAGGCCGTCGCGACCGTACATGTTGGCCCGAATCGGTATGCTGTAGGCGGTCCGGAAGTACTTGTCCCCCGCCAGCTGCGGCCAGATGACGCCCGATTCCCAGTCAATGCCCCACACCTCGCTCTGCAAACTCAGGGACATCGTCGCGTTCGCCGTGAGCGTGCCAAACAGCGCCGTATCCAGTGTCACGCGGAATGCAGCCGATGCTCGATCGACCTCGCGCAGCACAGACTCAAGGCGCGTCGTGACGGTCATGACGGACGCGGCCGTCATAGCGTTTTGATATCGCTGCGCGAAGGTGTCAGCGTCGATGGTCGCCTGACTCTTCGGTGAGATCAGGGCGTACATCGCCGCGTAGTCGGCCGCCTCCCAGGCGTTGAGGAATGCGTTGCTGGACGCTTCTGGTGAGGGTGGCACCGGCGTGGCGGTCGGAACCTCGGTCAGAGTGGCCGTCGGCTCGGCCTGCGGTTTGTCCGTTGTCGGTTGCCCGCAGCATGACAAGAAGACTGCTGCCGCCAGGATCAACCACCACACCCGCTGACGGGGGATACTCCCAGGGAAGGGTCTCACAGGGTCATGATCTCCTGGTACGCCGAACACAAATGACTCGTGAAGGCCTGGCAAGCTGCCGGGACATCTGCGGCTGCCGTGACGCCCCAGCCAGTCAGACAGCGGGTCAGGTGGCAGAGCGGTAGTCCCATCACGCCGGCGTAGCAGCCCTCCACCTGGTCCACGGGACGGAATCCGGTGTGCTGGATGGCGTACCCACCTGCCTTATCGAGTGGGTCGCCGCTGGCGACGTAGGCTGCGATCTCGGCGTCGCTGTAGCCGCGCATCGTGACTCGCGTGCTGACCAGTTCCGTAGCCGTCCGCCCCTGGGGACCCAGGCACGTGATGGCGCTGTGCACCAGGTGGGAGCGCCCCCGCAGGCTCCGCAGCATGGCGGCAGCAGCCGTTGGGTCGCGAGGCTTGCCCAGCACGCGCCCATTCAACGAGACGATCGTATCGCAGCCGATCACGAGGGCTCCGGGCCGGTCCCTCATCCGCACCCCATCCACCTTGGCTCGGCTCAGGCGGGTCACCAGCTCAACCGGGCTCTCCCCCGACCGCGGTGCCTCAAACACTTCCGCCGGTGCAACCTTAAAAGGTAGCCCTACCAGCCGGAGTAGCTGGGAGCGCCGCGGGGACTGTGAGGCCAACACCAGCCGCGTCTCGCTCATCCCTGGCCACAGCGTGGCATATCTCCTTTGAAACCGGCCCTCTGCAGCCGGACCGCCATGAGAGTCGGATGTTCCAATGTGTCCGTATTCTAGCACATCCGCATCCAGTTGTAAAAACCCACCGCTCGTGCTACTATCGCACTGACTCTGGCACGCCAATGTGGAGGTGACCAAGGTCAATGACCGATGACGATTGGGGCTGCGATGCGCGGCCGCGTCAGGCCATCCGTGGTCCAACCTGAGACCTACAGCGGGGCTGGTGAGGCGCCCCACCAGAGTCACAGCTCCGTCCTGATACGGCTCACGAAACCATGACTGTCGATACCCTGTCCCGCGAACTGACAAGCGTGCGGCACGAGCCTCCGGATCCGTTGCGGCAGCGGCTCTACCGTAGGGCCATTCTGATCGGCTTGGCCGGCAACTCGCTGTTGACCGCAGCCAAAGGCGCCGTTGCATGGATCTCGGGAAGCAGTGCTCTTCTGTCCGACGCGGCCAATTCTCTCTCCGACATGCTCTATAGCATCCTCATGGCGCTTGGGCTGTACGTGGCCTACCAACCGCCCGACGAGACCCATCCCCAGGGGCATAGCCGTTTCGAGCCGCTCGTGGGCCTGCTGATTAGCCTGGCAATGGCCATTGCGGGGATCACTGCCATCAGGGAAGGCGCGAGGCGCTTCTTGGGTGGTGCAGCACCGATTGAACTGGGATGGCCGACGGCTGTTCTGCTCGCAAGTGCCCTCGTTAAGATCGTGATGTTCTGGTCCGTCAGGGATCTGGGACAGAGCGCGGATAGTCCGGCGATCTGCGCGAGTGCGCGGGACAACCTATCCGACGTCCTGAGCTCCCTGGCTGCGATGATGGGCGTTCTGGGGTCTCGCTTCCTTCACCCGCTTCTTGATCCGGCCGCCGGCGTGCTGGTTGCCCTCTGGATCTTCCGCGGCGTATGGGGGATTCTGCGGGAAAACCTAGGGTACCTCACAGGCCGGGGCGCGCCCCCCGAAGTGACAGCCAACATCCTCCGCGTCGCATCCTCCGTGCCAGGAGTGATCGATGTCCACCAGGTGATCGCCGACTACGTGGGGCCCAAGCTGCGGGTGGACATGCATATCGACGTAGACGGTGGCATTCCGTTGCGTGAGGCGCACGCCATCGGGGAGCAGGTCGCCGCAAGCGTCGAGGCCCTGCCGAAGGTTAGCCTTGCCTTCGTGCACGTGGAGCCCGCCGACGGCGGTGCTACGACTGACGCCTAGGCGAACCTCAACGGTCGCCACATCGTCGCACCTCCGCGCTTTCGCACCTTCATAGCTTCTGTGCGTCCTCATTGTCCCAAGTGGCTCCGCGTCCGCCATCGACCAGCTTGGCGCGCCGGCAGGAACCGTGCTATAATTGAGTAGAACTTACGTTCTAATGGAGGCGTCAGCGGCCTCCGTGTACTTTCCTGCACCCAGATCGGGTTCCGTACGTGAGCGCCAGACTGCTCTGCTCAGGCGCTCCAATGCACACAGGTGGTGAGTATGCCCAGGTTCGAACTCGTTTCTGAGTTCCGGCCCACCGGTGACCAACCAGAGGCGATCGCTTCGTTGGTCGAGGGTGTCCGTGACGGACTCAAGCACCAGACCCTCTTGGGTGCCACGGGCACCGGGAAGACCTACGTCGTATCC
>JASFVG010000399.1:0-4660 GCA_050049955.1 Anaerolineae bacterium
TGGACCAGCTGGACTACGAGTTTGCCCCGTTGCGGGTCCCCCATAAGACGGTCGTCCTGGTCTGCCAGCGGGCCAAGATGATCGACACGGTGACGCTGGCGTTCCTGGAGCAGCATCCCGGAGGGGTGGTTGTGCAGTTGGGCAGCGGCCTGGACAGCCGGTTCTGGCGGGTGGACGACGGGCTGGTCACGTGGTACGACCTGGACATGCCACCTGTGGTGGAGCTCCGTCGGCAACTCTTCACTGCACCGGAACGCTATCATCTGCTTGCCGCCTCCGTGACAGACCTGGCGTGGGTGGACAGCGTGGCAGCCGGCGGGCGACCGGTGTTGGTCGTGGCTGAGGGGCTGCTGATGTATCTGGCTGAGGACGAGGTGCGCCGCCTGGTACTCCGGCTGACCGACGCCTTCCCGGGCTGCCGGCTGATTGCCGACGTCTTCAGCCGGCTGACGGCGTGCTCCGCCGCACGCCATCCGTCGCTCCACACCACCGGTGCCACGCTTGGCTGGGGCATCGACGACGCGCGGGAGCTGGAGACCTGGGCGCCCGGGATCCGCCTATTGGAGGAGTGGTACTTCACGGACGATCCCGATCTGGCCCGTCTCAGCATCGGGTACCGTCTAGCCTACAAGCTGGCGGGGATGTTCAGGATCGTCCGGCGGGCGCACCGTGTCGTCTACTACCAACTGTAGCCCGCCGCCGACCCGGCATCGGATGTGGCGCCACGCTAGAGGGCGGACTGGCTTGCTGCACTCCCTGCCGTAGACCCCAGGAGGCCCCCTTGAGGAGATCCGACAGAGAGATCACGGACCGTTCGGACATCGACGCGATCATCCGCGGCGCGCAGGTCTGCCGCTTGGCCTTCGCCCGCGGCGACGAGCCGTACATCGTGCCGCTTTCGTACGGGTATGATGGGGCGGCATTCTACTTCCACACCGCTCGCCGCGGCAGGAAGATCGAGTTCATCGCCGCGAATCCTCGGGTCTGCTTCGAGGTCGAGGGGGAGGTCATGGCGACGCCCGATTCCGAGGACGCGTGCGAGTGGGGCTTCTCGTACGAGAGCGTGGTGGGTTACGGCACGATCTCGGAGCTGACGTCGCCCGATGGCAAGGCGTACGGGTTGGACCGGGTCATGTTGCAGTATTCGGGTCGGGAATGGGGCTTCGCTTCATCCAACCTGGACAGCGTGAGGGTGTGGCGGCTGGAGGTCGAGTCGGTAACCGGCAAGCGTTGCCCGTTGGATGCGGGCTGAGCTAGGCTCGGGCCCTCCCGGCTTGGCCAGCTCTCCGACACCGTTGGCGGCGGATTGTCAATCCGCCGCCCATCGCCGGATTATGAATCCGGCTAGAGCGGGGATGCGGGGGTCGTGCTGGCACCGGTGGCCTGTTCGAGCACGCCGTTCCCGTCGACAATGAGCTGGATGCGGGGACCAGCCGGGATCACGTGGTAGGAAACCCCGCTCAGTTATGACCACAAAGGGCCCGGATAGCACGAATCGGCTAGCAGGGGAGGCAACGAGGTGACAGCAGAAGACCTGCTTCGAGCTCGCGATCTGGGGATTCCGTTTGACGGTGTCCCGGGTCCGTTCAACGCAATCACAGATGTGGCCGGCGTGGAGGTGGGCCACACAACCCTGGTCTTCGGCGAGGGCGACTTGAAAGTGGGGGCCGGGCCCGTCCGGACGGGTGTGACGGCCGTTCTCCCCCTTGGAAAGACCACCGCTGAAGGGGTAAGCGCGGGCTGGTTCGCGCTGAACGGCGTCGGCGAGATGACGGGCGCGGCGCTGATCGAGGAGTACGGCACGCTTTTCGGCCCAGTGCTGCTGACCAATACCCTGAGCGTGGGCACCGTTCGGGACGCCGTGATTCAATGGTCGTTGGAGACTGTCACAGATCGACTCACGCTGTTCACCAGGAGCATCCCGCTGGTTGCCGAGACCTGGGATGGCGAGTTGAACGACATTTACGGGTTCCACGTCAAGCGGGAGCACGCGTTCGACGCCTTGAACGGTGCCAGATCCGGGCCGGTGGAGGAGGGCAGCGTAGGGGGTGGCACGGGGATGACCGCCTACGAGTTCAAGGCCGGCATTGGGAGCTCATCCCGGGTGGTCGAGACGGCTGCGGGCACCTACACCGTGGGCACCCTGGTACAGGCCAACCACGGCAGCCGGTATCAACTGCTCGTCGCCGGCGTGCCGGTGGGGCGGGAGATCCGCGCATGGATGCCTTCCGGGCCGGAGACGGCCGCAATGAGGAGTTCCATTATCATCCTCGTTGGGACCGATGCGCCGCTTCTGCCAGCTCAGTTGAAGAGACTCGCAAAGCGCGCGGCGTTGGGGCTAGCTCGGACGGGCAGCATTGCCGCGAACAGCTCCGGGGATGTCTTCCTGGCATTCTCGACGGGGAACCGGGCGAGGGCGGGGCAGACAGACCTGGGTACGTACCGTTTCGTGCGGAATGAGATGATCAGCCCTCTCTTCGAGGCGACGATACAGGCGGTGGAGGAGAGCATCATCAACGCTCTGGTCGCAGCGGAGACGATGACGGGAATCAACGGGCGCACGGTGTATGCTATCCCGCACGGTGAATTGAGGGAGGTACTGAGCCGGTACGGTCGTCTCAAGGACTAGACCGGCTCGAGCAGGTTGGAACCGAGTTCAAGCGTCGTCCTTCAACGATGGGTTTCACCTTTTCGCTCTGTCTGGGCCCCAGGTGAACTTGATTGGACAACCGCACTGCACTCCCCCACATCGCCGCTCACATTTCGTGCGTAGGTCAGTCGCGCTCCCTCCGGTTGGGAGGGTCCCATCTTGACAAGCAGGTGATTCCCATGCCTGATCGTGGCCAGCCTCCGGGCTCGCGGCCGATGGCGGGCAGGTAGTCGCGTGGTATCAGCTAAGGTCGATGAATCCATTCGAGAGGAGTCAGGTCAGAGCGAAGTTCCCTGCGGCTCACCCGGTGGGCAGTGAGTAGAGGCCGGAGGCCGGCGCAACAATTGCCAAGGCGATCAAGGCCCAGCTCACTGCGGATGCATACTGGGGAAGGAGCTACTACGCTCCCAAGGCATCAAGGCCAGCGTGGTCCCGCTCAACACCCAAGCCAGTGTGGGAGACTCTCTCGAGGCTAGACGCTGACCGGCATTCCGCGAGTGGCTGCTGTGAATGCAACGCAGGACTGAGGATGCAGGAGGAGCGGATGGGACCAGATTCCAAGATACCGGAGCGCGTCGACACGGCCCGGCTCATGCGTACGCGAAGCGGGCATTATTGCAGGGTCGTGCTGGTCATGGTCTTGACTTTGACCCTGACCGCCCTGGAGGCCTGTGGCCCCAAGGCCAGCACAGCCGTCCCCGAGACGGCAGTCACGGCGGAGATCGATCAGTTGTTGGATGACTACATTGCAGCGTGGAACGCCTACGACGCGGATGCCCTTCGGCCACTGCTCGCCGATGGCTTCATGTGGTACATGACGAACTCGGATCCGAAGCAAGGTGTGTCAACGGGAGCGTCCGGTACCAAAGACCTTGCTGAAACACTCTCGTACTGTGAAGGAAGCGCCCTGCTCAACAGAATCCAGTATGAGTGGGTAGGAGAACCGATCACCACCGGGGATGGTCCCTGGCTTGCCTCCCGGTCCTGGCACTATACGTCAGAGAACTACGAGTACCCGGAAGCCCGGGGGATATCGACATACACCGTCGTCGACGAGGACGGAACGCTCAAACTGGCTCGTGCCATCGAAGTGGGGTTCGACGTGGAGTAGCACGCGGCTGGGTTCTGGTAGCCCCTCGATCGCCGTCGGGGTTCTGATCCCTTCCGCTTCCCTTGTTGCCTGCCCCGCGCGCCCATGGCTGCGCTCTCCTTCACGACGCTGGGGGAGAGGCTGCAGTCTCGTCGCACTTGCAGGGTGCGCAGAAACTGCCTATGTGGTGCGAGCCTCGCGCGGCGACACGCGGGATCTCCGAACGTGGCTTGGCGTGCCGCGGCGACGGACAAGCCTTCCGCCCGCTATCTCCAAACGTTCGCCTCTTGACTACTCGCCGGACGACGCGATGGGTGTGGTGGCGCGTATGAAGCCGGCGAACATCAGGACTGAGCCCAGCAACTCCCCCAGGTAGAGTGCATGGGGCACGCCAAAGCGACTGAAGGTCCCCCCGAAGGCTGGCAGCATAGCCCCAACGGCGATGAGCACGTTGCCGATGGTGCGGTGTAGCAGTATGCGTTTGCGCCAGAAGAGCCAAGCCGAGTAGGCTGCGCCGCCGACCAGCGCCACCGTGCCGTAGAGGTTGAAGAATGGTGTCAGCACGCGCACGCCAGGGGTGGTGATGGCGTGGCCGCTTAGCTCGCTGCCTGTGTGTACGCTGGCAGTCATTTGGCTGGGATCGAGGTGCGCAGTGAAGACGCGGATTGCGCCGTACAGGGAGCCAAGGAGCAGGAGCGCCGTAAGAGCGTGGGCCCACCTACGCCGGGCGAGCAGGTAGACGGTACCCTGGCCGAGCCAAGCGGCGACCAGGATGGCCCCGAACAGGTACCACACACGAAAGATCACCGGATTCCAGCCGAACGCGCCGTAGTACGCCTCACAGAAGCCACCAACGGCGTACAAGACCAGGCCTATCCCCCACACCAGCAGGTGAGGGCCGCCGCGGCGCACCGCATAGC
>JASFVG010000400.1:0-4641 GCA_050049955.1 Anaerolineae bacterium
GTACGGGACGATGTGCTTCGCTGCCGCAAGCATCAGCGTGACGGCCATTTCTGCGACTGCACCGGCGTTGTGGTGCAGGTTGTGGACCGCGATGTGGGGGAAATCGCGCAGCAGGGCACGTGTCTCTGAAGGTAGACCAGCAAATGGAATAACGAGTGCTCGCAGAGCGGAGCTCGCGGTGAAGTGCTCTCGGTTCGGCCGGCCGGCGACGAGGATTTCGTAGTCGGGCGCTACTGGCAGACTGGTTCCGGCGGTCAGTGTCACGCCGGGTTGCAGCGCTGCAAGCAGATGAGCCAGGGCTGGCTGATGGATCTCGCGTACGAAGTGGACACGAAGTGGCATCGGAGCCAACGTCAGCTAGTCAACGCCCAGAGAGTTAACGCGCATCGATCGCGAGGCAGGCCTGGCGTCCGCCGGAGAGCCTGTTCTCGATTTCCCATATTCCGCCGTTGGCGGCTCCACGCCCATGCGACTAGATCCGATCCACTGGCCGACGGGCACCGGCCGAGCCGACCATCAGGAAGGCACCGGTATCAGTGGGTCCGACGGCAAGCGCGTTCTCAACGACGGGCACGGAGCAGCGGGCTGACTAGAAGCACCAAACCGAGCAGTATGAGCAGCACCGGCCAGTACTGGCCCAGGAAACCAAGAGCCCCGAAGAACGACCCGAACACGGCGAAGAGGACTAGACTGATGAGAATCAGGGTCGCGCCGCCGCGCACTGCTCCACTACCCTCCTCGCCCAGCAGGCCTGACAGCAAGACCCCAACGCCAACGAAACCCGGAATGAGGGCCCATACGTAGGCCCAACTATCCCAGTCGCCCGTCGTGGCCTGGTAGTACAGAATGCTGCCGATTCCGCCGACGATGCACGCTGGCACCGCCAAGGCCGGCACGCCCGTGACCGAGCCGATCACCAGCAACAGTACGCCAACACCGATCAGGAGCCACGGCCAGGAGAACCAGAATTGGACCCCGGGAAGAAGCTGCACTACCAGGATTCCCGCGCCAAGCAGAATCAGTACCAGGCCCCCAGCCAGGTTGGCTCGTCGTCTACGCTCCATAGCGATCGCTCCTAGGCATCAGATGCAGTCTGGTCGGGCGTTCCAATTGACACATCGTCCGGAGATGCCTCCCGAGATGCGCTCTCCAGCTCCAAGCGGTCGATCACTGCCTTCAGCTCCGCGTTGATCTTAGTCAGCGCCGAGAGCAGATGAGGCTGGGCCTCCTGCCACGTCTGCTCCCCAGCCGAGCGCAGCGATTCAGCCGTTTTCGCCGCGTGCTCTCGAAGCTTCTGTCCGTGAGGGGACTGAGCTGCGTCCTCCACAGCTCGATCCACCTCACCAACCATCTTCTCCATGCCCTCTCGCACCGCCTGGACATGCTGGCGGGTCTCCTCTTTCGCCCACGCGGCGCGGAGCGCTCTGGCCAGGCTGGCGCCAAGGGCTTCGAACTGCCTGCCGACCTCGCTCCAGCCTTCCGCCGAGCTCTGTTCCACTTCCGGCTGCTCTTCAAGCATTGGCTACCTCCAGGTCTCGGTCACCGGGACCTATCAGGACCGCGCCAAGATGCACTTCGGCCCGGTCAGTGTATCCTTCCGTACTACGCACGACTGCTTGGTGAGTTGCGCAGGCGCGAGAGCGTCCACGTCTCAGGCAGCCCTGAGAGTCTGCCCTGGGGTGACAGGGATTAGTGCGCCCATCGCCGAATGCGTCAGACTTAGCGCCAGAAGCCTTCGTCGGACACGAGGGGCCCGCGAGTTGCCACGGCAGTATGTCAGCGCGTATGGGACAGCGAACCGAGGAAGGGGAGACAGGGCCCCAATGCAACGGCATTGGGGCCATATCGACGCTACTTCAATTCCTCCAGTCTGCTCTCCCACTTGGCGTACAGCTTGTTGTACAGATCCTCACTGATCTCGCCGTTCATCAGCCGGGCATCCAGGTTGTCCAGCATACCCTGGATCTCCTCTGGCGTTGTGGGAGTCGCCGCTGGCGCGGCCGCCGGCTGCTGCGGCTGCTGCGCAGGACGCTGCATGCTTTGCGCCATCATCTGCGCCATCGCTGTGCCCATACCCAGACCCGCGCCCAGGCCGACGCCAGCCCCAGCTGTGCCGCCAGGCTGTTGAGCTGCGTCCCGCATACCGCGAGCGGCCTGGAACTGCATGTAGGCCTGCATGTCACCAATCGCGCCCATCGAGGCCCGCTCGTCGATCGCCTTCGCCGTCTCCTCAGTCGGCCCGATGTACTCCGCGTAGACGGATGTCAGTGTGACACCACGCGAAGCAAACTCCTCGGCCGCCTTGGCTCGGATAGCCGCGACAAGCTCCTCCGTCATCGCGGCGATCTCGATAACAGACTTGCCCGCCTCTCCCACCAGGTCCGTCAGCTTCGTCAAGATCATCGAGCGGAAGAAGCCCTGGATGTTGGCCGCGCGGTAGAGCCCCTGCGTGCCCACGATCTTGTTGACGAACAGCTGAGGGTCCATTATCTGGACCCCGTACGAACCGCGCGCTTGAACGCGGGCCATACCGAGTTCCGGGTCCTTGATCGTGATCGGCGTTGGTGTGCCCCACTTAAGGTCGGTGAACTCCCGCAGGCCGACGAAGTAGACCTCCGCCTTGAAAGGCGTCTGACCGGAGAACAGCTTGCCCACCAGGTTCACCAGGAGGGGGATGTTGGCGGTGGTGATGGTGTGTCGGCCGGGACCGAACGTGTCCAACGCCTGTCCGTCGCGGAAGAAGACCGCGGCCTGGCTTTCTCGGACGATCACCTGCGAGCCGATGCGGAAGTCCCCCGAGCCGCGCTCGGGTATGCGATGCACCATCTCGGCGCCGGTCTCGTCCACGAACTCTACGATATCGAAGACTCTTGCCATCGCTTCACTACCTCCTCAATCTGTGACCAGAGAGACCTGCTTCGTACCACGAACCAGGCTCATAACGGCTACTAACCGCCCAGGATCAGATGCTCGCGCCCATCGAAGGTATCGTTGGCTTCGCGAACGATCTCTTCGATGACGTCTAGTATCTCCTCGAGACCTTCGCCTTCCGGAATCGCGTCGCGTAGGTGGTCGTTGGCCGTGTCTAGCCGCTCCACGTACTCGATCAACGCCGCATCGAACTCATAGAGCTGTTCGAGTTCGGGCTCCCGGATCTTGACCGCATCGAACAGCCCGGCGTAGCCGTAGCTCGCGAACCGAATCCTGTCGGTGAACGTCTTGAGCTGAGTCACTGAGCTCTCCACGTCGTCAACCAGATCCAGCCGGCCGTGACTGAGGAGCTCCTTCTGGGCACTGCTCAGGCGTCGACGTTGTTGCCCTAGCTTGTCGGCGAGCGTCTGGCGCAGGAGCTTGTCCGCCTCGCGGCGCCGCTGCCGCTTCTGATAGCCGCCCCAGCCGGGGATAACGTCGATCACTTTCTGCAGTGCGTTTCGCTGCTCTTCTGCCTTCCCGAGGATGTCCGCCATTGTTCCACTCCTTCCCTGTTCGCGAATCAAACCCCTGTTTCAGGACCGCGCCGCTGTAGCCACACGCGACTACCCGCCCGGGTGGTCGGTCTGGTTGGTCCTGCCGTAGCGCTTCCCACCCTCTCCCTCCTGCCCGTCCCCCTGTCGGTTCGGGCATGGGGACCCAGCCCTCCCACCCTGTGTACGTAGACAGCCGTCGTCCAGTTGCACCTTAGGCCGTGAGGAAGATCTCCGCCCCACAGTACGGGCACTTGATCACACCTTTGCCAGCCAACTCCACTTCGCCGCCGCAGTTGGGGCAACTGTTCTGGCCCCGCATCTGACTCGCGTCGCGGGAGTACAGCATTCGATCATCCCAGTTGATGTAGCCGGCGAATAGCCCCTTGTCGACCAGGTCGTAGATCCAGTCCTCGACCTGATCGCGGCCAACATCCAGCTCTATCGCGGCCTCCGGTATAGAGATCTGGCCCTGGGCCTGGATCATCCCCAGGAGCGTCTGTTCCTTCTCGACCTCGGCCATCTGGGCGGCCTCCCGCTGACCGCGGACAAACAGGAAGACGCCCGCCCCCACGGCGGGAGCTGCGAGGACGAAGGCCACCGCTCCGCCAAGAATTGCCCCTGTCAACTCGAGGTTGCTCTCGGGGCCGGCAGCAGCGGCGAGCAGCCAAACCCCGGCCACGGCACAGATGCCTATGCCTATGACGATTAGAATGATGCCGACGGTTTTCCCTGTGTTCATACCTCCTGTTGCCTCCGCTGTGTCGCGCGCCGAATGTCTGGCCTATCCAAAACCACCGCCCCCGCCGCCGCCCCCGCCACCTCCACCCGAGAAGCCGCCACCGGAAAAACCGCCGGAGAAGCCGCTGCCACCGCTGCCAGAACTGCTGGGTCGACTGGCGAGCGTGCTTCCGGCCGAGTTCAGCATGGCTGTCAGGCCATCTGACATACTCTGCAGGCCGCCGGAGAGGCCGTCGGACATGGTCTGGAGTGAGGGAACCGATCCGCCGGGACCTGCAGGGCCCACCATCGGGGCCCCCGTCCCTGCCGGTCGAGGACCAGCTGGCACGTACCCGGGCCTGGGTAGCGGCATATACCAGAGCGGCATCGGCACCGGAGCCGTCTCGACGCTAGAGAACTTGCGCACCCAACTGCGGTCAACGCCCAGGGCGACGGC
>JASFVG010000401.1:0-4616 GCA_050049955.1 Anaerolineae bacterium
CGGGGACAGCCAGCGTGACCTGCGAATGCCGAGAGAGGGCCCGAGCCAGTTCCCAATAGCGGATGCCGGGCCCGGCCATCTTGGCACCCACGAGGTCGTGGCTAACGATCAGGACGGCGGTAGCTGTGCTCACGCTGTGCCCGGGGCTTCCTGCGTCCATTCACCCCCCAGCTCGACCACTCCGCTCGACTTTGCTGGAGGGAAATGGCAGACCGTGAACGCGTGTTGTCGATCGTGGAAATCGTACATCTCGGTGTCCGCACGATTGTGCGCCGACACGGACAACAGGTAGCTCCCCTCCATCAGCGGAAGATGCTCAACCCTATACCACACCTCGCCCGCCCCCTCCACGAAGGGAATGTCCAGGCCCTCAAAGTGGGTATTGGGGCCGCAGATATGCAGGCCATCGCTTCGATGGACGGCCAGTCCAAAGACAGGCTCCTCGATCCTCTGGGTGGCCCGGTAGCGCAGGCGCACCGTCCAGGGCTCGCCGGTCTCAAAGACCCGCCGTTGGACGCCAGTGGCGTCGAGGAAGGAGACGTCCAGGACTTGGATGCTGCCGAGGCCCCAGCGCCGCGCGGCGTCCGCATTCGGTTCGTCCGAAACCGCCGCGTTCCCCGAACGACCAGGGGATGGCGCAGCTTCCTGAGACACCTTCGCCTCATCGCTCCACGCCCATCTTCCCCCCAGACTGACGAGCCCATAGCGTTCGCCGCTCCCTACCTGGCGCACCTTGAAAACGTGGGCGCGATCGCGACGGTCGAAGGTCAGCGGGTCGTCCTGGTCGTGGGCTGAGACCGAGAGCTCATACGTGCCCTCCATCAAGGGCAGTTGACCAACTGTGTAGAGGATGCTCCCGTCGCCCTCGGTGAACGGGCCGGCGACATCAGCCAGAGCGGCGCTGGCGTCAGACACGCAGAGGTCGTTGCGGTGGACCATCAGCTTGAAGACGGGAGACTGAATGCCCCCAGCCGATCGATAGTGAAGCCGAACCGCCCACGGCTCTCCCACGTGGAAGACGTGGCGTGCCGCGCCGTCTGAGTCAACAATGGCGACATCCTCTATCCTGAGATCACGATCCCCGATGCTATCATCGGTCTGGTCCCCTTTCCTCTCGTCCTGCCGAGGGATCTGACGAACCCTGGCAGGGCGTCCCCTTGAGCGCCGTTCTTCCGCGTCTGCTGCATGGCGCAGGTACGCCGAAACGACATCGTCGACCGCCCCCCGGGCCTGTACGAAGCCCTCATCCAACCAGATGGCCCGAGAACAGAGTCGACGGACCGAGCCCAATCCGTGGGAGACGAAGCATATCGTCACGCCGCGCCGTCGCAGCTCCAAGATGCGATCGAGACACTTATGCTGAAAGTTCTCGTCTCCGACCGCCAGCACCTCGTCTATCAGGAGGATGTCGGGATCAATGTGCGCAGCGACGGAAAACCCGAGGCGCATGCGCATACCCGACGAGTAGTGCCGGACAGGCATGTCGATGAAGCGCTCCAGTTCGGTGAAAGCGATGATCTGGTCGAGCTTGCGGTCGATGGCAGCCCGCCTAAGCCCGAGGATGGAGCCGTTGAGGTAGATGTTCTCGCGCCCCGATAGGTCTGGGTGGAATCCGGCACCCAGCTCGAGCAGCGCTCCGATCCGTCCATTGACCTCGATATGTCCCGAGGTGGGCTCGATGATTCGGGAGATCAGCTTGAGCACGGTGCTCTTGCCTGCTCCGTTCTGGCCGATGATCCCTACGGCCTCTCCGTGCTCAATCGAAAAGCTGACGTCTCGGACCGCCCAGAATGCCTCGCGCCGATGACCACCTTCGCTTGGCACCGGTGCGGGCCGACGGCCGTTCGCCTCGCCGTTTCGGTTGAACCACCGAATGACCATCTCCTGGAACGAGCGAGGGCGTTGGTGATGGAGCGTGAATCTCTTGGAGACGTGATCGAAGCGAATCGCAGTGCTCAAGCGGTCCTCTCCTGCACGTAGACTTGCCGACAGCGCGGGACGCTAGGTTGATCCACCCGAACCATGATAGCACACATAGACTTGGGCGCAAAGCAAATCCTCTTTGACAATCCGCACGGTAGGCCGATGGCTTATCGACCTCTCCCACGAATCGTGGTAGAATAGTCCTCGCGCCAGGCCGTCTTGTAGATTACGGAGGCTGTGGGTGAATCGGTTGCGCGGATGGGTGGTGGTTGTCCTCATTGCCATGGCTGTGGGTGCCGTCCTGCTCGGTATCCGCCTGGTGCGCCGGGGCAGGCCCGAGGAGGCCGCTGTCACGCCTGAGCTCACCGCCGCGGCGAGCCTATCCCCCTCCCCATCGGCGTCCGCCGTCCCCCCACAGGAGCAGTTCTTGACCCACACGGTGAAATCTGGGGACACCCTGTCGGCCATCGCGCAGGTGCACGACGTCTCCGTTGAGGCGCTCAGCGCGGCGAACAGCCTGGTGGACCCGGACTTCCTGCAGATCGGGCAGGTCCTGCGCATCCCGCAGGAAGAACCGGAGGGGCCGGTCACCACCGCCGCCGCTGAACGCCCGGTTGCTGAGCCAGCGGCGGGCGAGCGCGAGGTCCCCCAGCTCCCAACGCTGACCCCCTCTGGCCCACCCCTAGTCGAGATCGACAGAACCGAGGGCGTCGGCAACCTGGACGCTGAGGCCGTCGTCCTGACCAACCAGGGCGGCGTGACCAGCCTGGAGGCGTGGACGGTCTCCGGAAGCACAGGCGACACATACGTAATCCCAGCGCTAACGCTCTTCACGGACGGCGAGGTAAGCATCCATACAAGACCGGGCGATGACACGCCCCGTGATCTGTACTGGGGACGTGCCAAGCCGGCTTGGCGGGCAGGCGGGCTGGTCACCCTGCGTGACGCCGGTGGCAACGTGGTCGACACGTACATCGTCCCGGAATCCTGACCTTCCCCGCGTCCCCCCGTCACCGCCGCCACTACGGACCGGGCGGGCCGGTGGGACTTCTCTCAAGCAGATCGTGCGCCACAGGCCAATAACGGAACCGCCTGTGGCGTGTTCTTATGGTTGTAGGGTTCGCAACGGACCGTTGTCGGAGGGAGTGATGGGATCTATCGATGGCATCTGCCGCGTCATCCTGAATCCAGCCGCGGGGCACGGCTACGGGGCACGCGTCGAGCCGAAGATCCGTCAAGGCCTGGAAGCCGAGGGGATTGACTTTGATATCGTCCGGACGGACGGCCCCTGGCATGCGGCCGAGCTGGCGGAACGCGCCTGCGCGGACGGCTGTGAGATGATCATCGCCGCCGGTGGCGATGGCACGGTGAACGAGATCATCAACGGCTTCATGAGGGCGTCCGAGGGCACTGGTAGGCGGAGATTGGGCATCATTCCGGCGGGCTCCGGCAGCGACTTCGCCACCGGAATCGGCCTACCCACCGACCTGCACGAGGCCTGCGAACAGATAGCGTCTGGCCGGACGATGACGGTAGATATCGGGCGGGTCAGCGTCCCGGGGCGGGAGCCGAGGTACTTCGGTAACGTGGTCGGCGTCGGCTTCGACGGTGCTGTGTTGGTCGAGACGCTGAAGATGAAACAGCTGCGCGGTCTGGCCCTCTACCTCCCGGCGGTGCTCAAGACCATCTTCATGAACTTCAAGGCGCCGCGGATGACCATCGAGTACGACGGGGAGAAGATGGAGAAGCCGGCGATGCTGGTGTCGATCGCCAACGGATTCCGCGAAGGTGGAGGTTTCCTCATCGCACCCGACGCGAAGCCCGACGACGGCCTGTTCGACGTCGTGATCGCCGACGAGGTCAGCCAGCTGACGATGCTGCGGCTGATACCGCATTTCTTGAGAGGCACGCACGTCGACCTCGATCCGATCACCATCGTGCAGGCGAAGCAGGTGACCGTGTCATCGCCGGACGGCCTGATCGCTCACGTGGACGGAGAGGTCCTCTGCACCAGCGCGCCGTCGATCCGGTGCGAGATGCTCCCGGGCGCGCTGGAGGTGTGTGGCTGGTGCACTACCCCGGATAGCACCGCGTAGCACCCCACCTGTGGGCGAGGCCCGGACCCAAGGCGAGCGTGGCCTGACCGGCGGGTCTGAGGGCAGCGAGGTGACGGCCAAAGCCGGATTAGACGTCAACCTCCGAGGGATCCGGGAAACCCATCGCGTTCATGTAGGCATCCGAGAAGCGCGTATTCGTCGTCAACTCGATGTACTCGACGCGGCCCGCGATCTCCTCGGCGACCCCGCGGCAGCGGCGGGATAGCAGGGCCAGCTTGGCCCCGATGCCGGCAGCATTCCCCACCTGATCGAAGCGGTCCAGAGGTAGCGGGGGGAACATCCCGATCGCCCGGGCGCTTGCCACGTCGAGGTAGGTGCCGAAAGCCCCGGCGACGACGACGCGCTCCACCTGCTCCACCTCGATGCCAGCCTCGGCCAGGAGCACCTCCACGCCGGCCCGCATGGCGCCCTTCGCGAGCTGGATCTCGCTCACATCCTTGCGGTTGATGACGATGTCGTTCCGCGCCCCGTTCTCGCCGACCGGAACGAGGACGAACTCAGGGCGGGCGCCGGTCTGACGGACGCGGGGGTGGCTCCCAGACTGCATAGACCCATTCGCCTTCAGCACGCCTATAC
>JASFVG010000402.1:0-4606 GCA_050049955.1 Anaerolineae bacterium
CATGAGGACGTGTTTCTCTGTGCAGTCCAGTGTCGCTAGTGACATTACGTTGTCTCAATAGGGGATGACAGGATGGAGATTCTATCCATCCACCATCGCACCGGCCGCCGTATCGTTGCACAAGTATTGTGACACAAAGCGTCCCGGCCTGCAAGACCAGACCGGGACACGATGTTCACCGCTTCGCAGAGCACGCTGAGCCGGTTCAGGTCGAGACTAGCCTCCCCACGGCATCTCAACATACGCCTCGAATGCCGTGTCGTGGAGCTGCTTGAAGAACCTCGCGTGCCCGCGCTCCCACCGTGCCAGCATCTCCAACGCCGCCTTGGCATCGCCCTCCGCCCTATTGGCCGCTGATTCATAGAACTCGACGAAGTCGCGCTCAATGAGGTACGCCATCCGGAGGACGGGTAGATCGGGCACCATCGACTCCAATACCGTCTGGTCGAGCATCTCAGAAGCAGCACGGTCCGAGAAGAACGCCTGTCCGCTGAGCTGAGCATCCTCGGCGATGCTGGGCGATCGGCCTTCATCCAGCGCGTCGAGCAGACTCTGAATGAACTGGATGTGCTTCTGTTCCTCGCCCGCCAAGCGCCGGAAGGCGCCCGCAGCTGCAGCGTGCTGCAGCCGAGCCGCGCTCTGCTCAAAGAATTGCTTGCCCTCACGTTCTCGCTGGAGGGCGTAGTTGTAGATCCTTCGGATGTCCATGTTCGTTCCTCTCTGTTCGTGGTCTCAGGAGAGCACCTGGTGTATCAGCGTCCCACAGTGACCTGTAGCCAAGCTCCTCCGACGCCGAATCCTCTCGCCGAGACTCGCGTCCTGCGTCCCTCCTGATTGGGCTATCAACCGACCGGCTGGATCTTCACGGCACAGACCTTAAACTCCGGGATCTTGGCAATCGGATCGAGCGCAGCGTGGGTGAGCTCGTTGGCCGCAGCCTCGGCGTAGTGGAATGGAATGAAGACAACGCCTGGTCGGATCCGAGACGTGATGCGTACGTCCAGTTCGATTGCGCCACGTCGGCTGGCCACCCGCACGCGGCGTGCACCGTTCAATCCGATGTGAGCGGCGTCGTCGGGATGGAGCTCGACGTATGGCCGAGGCGCCTCCTGTTCCAGTCTCTCCGAGCGGCGGGTCATGGTGCCCGTGTGCCAATGGAACATCATCCGGCCCGTGGTCAAGGTAAATGGATACTCGTCGTCAGGCAACTCCGCCGCCTCCTGGAACTCTATGGCGTGGAACCGGCCTAGACCCCGGCTGAACTTGCCCTTGTGCAGGTAGGGGGTACCGGGATGCTCCTCCGTCGGGACGGGCCACTGAAGAGACCCCTCCTCCTCCAGCCGCTTGTAGGACACCCCTCCGTAGATGGGTGTCAGTGCGGCGATCTCGTCCATCACCTCCGCCGGCGACTCGAATCCGAACCCTTTAGCTTCCATCCGCTGGGCTAACTGACACAGGATCTCCCAGTCTGGCCTCGACTCGCCCACTGGCTCGATGGCCTTCCGAACGCGCTGGATGCGGCGGTCTGTACCGGTGAAAGTGCCATCTTTCTCCGCATAGGAGGTCGCGGGCAGCACAACGTCAGCAAGCTCAGCTGTCTCCGTAAGGAAGATGTCTTGGACCGCAAGGAAAGGAAGGTCCGTCAGGCACTGACGGACGTGATTGATGTCAGGGTCGGAGAGCATGGGATTCTCTCCCATAACGAAGAGCGCTTTGATGCTCCCTGCGCACGCCTCCTCGATCATCGCCGTAACCGTCAGCCCTACCTGGTTCGAGAGGTGCTCAACTTCCCAAGCTCGCTCGAACTTGTCCTGAATCGCAGGATCGGTCACAACCTGATATCCTGGATAGACGTTGGGTAGCCCGCCCAGGTCGCAAGCACCCTGCACGTTGTTCTGACCGCGTAGCGGATTGACGCCGGCGCCCGGAATGCCCACGTTGCCGGTAAGCATCGCCAGGTTGGCACAAGATTTCACGTTGTCCGTACCAGTCGTATGCTGTGTGATTCCCATCGCGTAGAGAATGGCGGCGGGCTGGTGTTGCGCGTACATCCGCGCCGCCTCACGCAGCCCGTCGGCGGGAATGCCGCTAATCTCCTCGACGCGCTCCGGCGTGTAGGCCTCAATCAGCGCGCTCAGCGACTCGTACCCCTCGGTGCGCTCCTGAATGAACTCTCGATCCTCCAGCCCCTCGCTGATGATGACGTTCATCATGCCATTGATGAAGGCAACATCCGTCCCGGGACGAGGACATAGATAGATATCGGCCAGACGGCCCATCTGGATCTCACGGGGATCGATCACCACGATCTTTGCACCCCGCTCCTTGGCCTCCATCGCGTGGCTAGCAACCAGGGGGTGCGCTTCGGACGTGTTGGAGCCGACGATCAAGAAGCAAGCTGTATCCTGGCTAAACTCTGGCACTGAGTTCGTCATGGCCCCACTGCCAAACGCGGCGACCAGACCGGCCACCGTAGGGGCGTGTCAGAGACGCGCGCAGTGATCGACGTTGTTCGTCTTGATCACCGCGCGGGCCAGCTTCTGAATGAGGTAGTTCTCCTCGTTGGTGCACTTGGCGGAGGCGAGAAAGCCTATGCTGTCCGAGCCGAACTCACGCCGTGCGCTCAAGAGCTTCTCCGCGATCAGATTAAGAGCTTCATCCCAGGTTGCCTCTTCAAACTCGGGCTGATCGCTCCCGCCTCTTCGGATGAGGGGCGTTGTGAGTCGATCTGGATGATCAACAAAGGACGCGGCGTTCCAGCCCTTGATGCAAAGCCCTCCCCGGCTGATCGGGTGCTCTTTGTCGGGAAGGACGCCCACGATTTCCCCGTCCAGAACCTCCAGATAGAGGGTACAGCCGGCGCCGCAATACGTACACGTGGTCAGGACGTTTCTGTACTCCATGGATATCTCCTACTTCACTCCTGTCCGCAAAGGCGCTTCGTCCAGCGTCAACGAGAGCGGCGGGGCCATGTCCATGTCTCTTCCGGGCTGGTATCCAAGCAAATCGCCCACGTCCTCCACGATCAGGTCGTACAGCACTGTCAAAGGAATATGGGCAGGGCAGGCAAGTTCACATTGGCGGCACGCCACGCATCGACCAGCCATATGCATGGCCTTGATGAGATGGAACATAGGGAAAGGAGGCGCCAGCTCCCCCGGCTCCACCCACAGGGAATCTTCAAGCGCGCAGGATTCACAGAAACACTCGGGACAAATGTCGCGGCAGCCATAGCATTTGATGCACTTCCGGAACTGCTCCGCCCAGAATCTCCGTCGCTCCTCGAGAGACATGTCCCGATACTGAGCAACGAGAGGATGCGCTGATGCTCCCTCTGTAGGCACGCCGATCAATTGCCCTCGCGGCCACGGCCCGAGGTCTGAGACCGGGTCGGCACAATGACACGCCTCAGCTTCGTCGGCGGTGCAGGCTATCCCGATGACGTAGAGGTTGTCCGAGTCGATCTGCTCCCGCTTCGCCATCTCCACCAGCGCGCGTGTGTCACACCCGCGGACTACCACACCAATCGCCGCGTCGGGATAGCGCTTCTGCAGCCTGGAGAGGATCTTCCCCATTGGATAGCGGGGATGCAGCGCCAGTCCGGACAGGTCGTCCCCCTTCTGAAAGAGATAAGGAGCCGTCCCGACGTCTGTACGCCGCAAAGCCAACACACCATCCAGATCTTCCAGCTTCTCGGTCACGTGGTCGCGAAGCTCTTTCGTCAGGCTATCTGGTCCAGCCATTCTATTGCTCTCCCATCTCTTCTTCGAGGGGCCCTAGCGCCCGCACCGTCTCCACGAAGGCGCCCGTCACCTGAGCGAACTTGGGCGCCTCGGCCGACGAGACCCAATCGAGGCGAAACCGGTCAGGGTTAACGCCGACGTATCCCAGCAGGTTGCGCATCAAGGGCATTCGCTTGGCGGTACGGTGGTTACCGTCGATGTAGTGACACTCACCGATGTGACAGCCGAGAACGAGGACACCGTCGGCGCCTGACCGAAAGGCTCGGAGCACCATCTCGGGCGATACCCGCCCGGAGCACATCACCCGGATGGGTAGAACGTTGGCCGGCGATTGCATGCGGGCCACGCCCGCGTTGTCCGCCCCAGCATAGGAGCACCAATTGCAGAGAAAAGCGACAATGCGCGGCTCGAAAGACTCATTCATGGACATGATCCTTACGTTTCAGATCCTACATCTCACGCAATGGATGAAGCATGGCCTATGCCATCATAGCCAGCAACCCATCAATCTGCGCCACGATCTCCTGGTCGGTGAAGTGGAGCCCCGCTATCGCGCCAGAAGGGCAAGCGGCAACGCAGGTGCCGCATCCGTGGCAAAGCGCCGCATTGACCTCTGCCTTGGCATTGGCGTTGAAATCGATGGCAGAATACGGACAGGACAGTATGCATTCCCCGCACCCTACACAGCTCTCCTCCATCACCTCCGCGACGACAGGAGAGATGGTGACCTCACCCTGGTTGAGCAGCCGGACCACCTCGAGAGCCGCTGCTCCTGCGTGGGCAACGGTGTCCGGTATGTCTCGGGGACCTTGGCAGCACCCCGCCAAGAAGACACCGGCGGTGCTGGTTTCCACGGGCCTCAG
>JASFVG010000403.1:0-4543 GCA_050049955.1 Anaerolineae bacterium
GTTTGCCCCTAGATCGTTTCACGGTACAATTCCGCGTCTATGTCAATCAGGCGTTTAACAAGCGTGCTCTTCAAAGAGTACCAACATATCATTCGTGAACCTCGTACCCTCTGGATGGTGTTTCTCTCCCCCGCCTTCGTACTGGTAGCCCTCTCCTTGGTCTTCACCAGTGGCAGCACACAGATCAAGCTTGGTCTCTGGGATCAGGACAGGACGACGATCTCTCGTCAGTTCTCCGGCACACTGGGCAGCGACAGCGACTTCACCGTCACGCCTGTCGCGAGTTATGAGGAGATTGAGTCGTCGCTCAAGGGCCGTCGCGTCGACGCGGCCCTGGTCATACCGCCCGGTTTTGGGGACACGGTCCAGGATGGGCACACTGCTTCGGTCCAGGTCACGCTGGATGGCGTCGATACCTTGGCCGCTGGCCAGGCCACGGGTAGCCTGCTTGCGCACGCGGCGGACTTCGGTGTCCAGCTGAGCAGGGAGTACTTAGTGCCCCCGCCTCCGGTGAATGTCAAGGCGCAATCCGCGTATCTGTCGGGTGGATCGGAGCGGGACAGTATGGTCTCCGGTCTAATCCCTATCGTCTTCTCGCTGCCCGTGATCGCCGCGGCGCTGGCTCTGACACGCGAGCGTGAGACAGGGACTCTTGAGGCACTGGTGTCCACCCCGGTACGCGGGCTGGAGTACCTGGGCGGCAAGCTCGTGGCCTATGTCACCGCCTCGTTGGCCGGGCTCCTACCCGTATGGCTAACGGCCTCGCTGCTGTTTGGCGTTCCATTCCGCGGCAGCCCGATCCTGCTCGTGGTACTGACAGCAGATTTCCTGTTGGCGAGCGTCGGCCTGGCACTCGTTGTTGGCAACCTGGTGCGGAGCCAGCAGGCTGCCACAGTGCTCTCTTTGTTCATCTTCTTTGTGCCGGCGTTTTTCCTTTCCGGCTTGACGGAGCCGATCGACACCACCAAGGTGCTAAGCACCGTCATCTCCTATTCGATGCCTAGCACACATTTCGTGACCATCTGCCGGGCACTGTTCCTGAAGGGGGCATCGCTGGCAGAGCTCTGGCGCCCGTCGGCAATGCTGTTCGGCCTTTCCACCGCATGGATGGTGCTGGGCGCGCTCACCTTCCGGAAACGGATAAGCTGAGAATGCGGGGCATCTACCCCTTTCGCTGTGCAAGGCAGAAGTCGAGGGGTTCTTGCTCCTAAGGACTTGTGGCTAGAGAATGACCGACACGATACGGCATCACCTCTACAGGGTACTTGGCCTGGCGATCAAGGAGTTCCAGCAGATCGGGCGCGATAAGGTACTGCTGGCCTTCCTGATCTTGGGGCCAGTGCTGGAACTGCTTCTTATGGGCTCGCTGGCCGGCGGGGGCGTTGAGAACCTGCCCGTGGCGGTTGTCGACAGCGATCGCACCCGTGCCAGCCGCGAGCTGATATCCAGGCTGGACCGAACCGACGAGCTGCGGATCGTGGCATTTGGGGACAACGTCGAGCAGGCTCGCACCTGGATGCGGAGTGGTGAGGTCGCAGCAATTGCCGTGATCCCTCCGGGTTACAGTGCAGCGCTCGCTAGCCCACAGGAGAGCGCTGAGGTCCAGATCATCGCCGACGGCTCAAGCCACGTTGTGTCTACCGTGACGCTTGGCGCGGCCGAGGACGTGGCAGCCAAGATCGGCCGCGATCTCGCAGCTCATCAACCCCGGACCAGTCAAGGGCCAGTTGACGTGAGATTCGTATCCCGCTACAACGCCGCTCTCAAGGATCAGCCGAGTTCCATCTCAGCGATGCTCGGGCTGATCGTCTTCCAGATGACGCTGGTGGTTGCCGCTCTGAGCTTCACGCGGGAGAGAGAGCTGGGCACGATGGAGCAACTGCGCGTCACACCACTGAGACGGTTCGATCTGCTTGCTGGAAAGGCCATTCCGACGCTCGTGATCGGCCTGACGAACTTCCTAACAATGATACCCTTTGTCGTATTCTGCTTCAGTATCCCCGTGCGGGGCTCTCTGCTCCTCCTGACCTGGCTAACGGTGCCTTTCGTGCTGGTGCAGATTGGGTGGGGGATCTTCATTTCCCTTGTGTCCCGCACCCAGCAACAGGCAATGCTCTTCGTGTTCACGCTGGTGATTGTTGAGGTGGCCTTCTCCGGATTCCTGGTGCCGGCAGGCGACATGCCGGGAGCCATGCGTGCGCTCTCATCCCTATCATCCGTGCAACACTACCTGATCATCCTCCGGAGCCTCACGCTGAGAGGCGCAAGAATCGGGTTGCTGTGGCAGCACGGTGTGGCCCTGGTTGGCATCGCCACCGCAACACTCGGGCTGGCCTGGCTGCGGCTTCGCGCAGGCCTTGACCCCGACTCGGGGCAGCAGCGTCTACAGTCTTTGTGGCGCCACGTGAGGAACCAGGGGCGTAGAGCCCATGCCACTCGCAGACGCGGCAGAGATCGAAGGCGGGCAAGTAAGCCGGAGCTGTCGAGCGAGCCAGTCTGAAACCCAGATCCGCTGCGCCTACGAACCACAGCCTCGGAGGTTGAGAATACTTCGAGGCCGCTTTCACCTTCCCCCTATGCCGCAGCACCAGGCACAGGCGTGCGAGCCCTAGCGCGCTGCCTGGCACCCCATCGACCGTCTCTCCTTGAGGAGCGAGGCGGCCGAAGAGACGTCTGCCCCAGACAGGCTCTTTCGCACGCCTGCATCGAGACCGCCTTGGGTGGTGACGCTCGGCGTGGTAGAATACCGCTAGCGCAGAAGAGTGGTCTACCGCTTCTTTCCCAGCAGGTGTCACATCTTGAGCACGACCGGTGTCTAGATGATGAGAGGCAAGCACAAGATGTCTACGCAGCGGATGAGCAAACGGCGATGGACCGTGCCGATCCATGGCGATGGCGCCCAGGTGGTCTCGCGGGCCGACAGCGACCTGGAAGAAGCCTTCCAGGAGCACTGGTCGTCGGTGTGCCGGACGCTGTACACCCTAGTCGGCGACTGGACCGAAGCCGAGGATCTGGCCCTGGAGGCTTTCTGGCGTCTGTACAACCGGCCGCCCAGGGACCTGCGCAACGTGGGGGGCTGGCTGTACAGAGTGGCGACCAACCTTGGCCTAAACGCGCTACGCGCCCGTAGGCGTAGGCAGCGACACGAAGAGGAAGCCGGGGCTCTTCGACTGCAGCGTCGAGAGGTCCCTAGTCCGTCCGAGGAGGTCGAGCGTCGGGAGACCCGCGAGCGCGTGCGCCAAGTCCTGGCGCAGATGAGGCCCCGTGCAGCCCGGGTCCTCATCCTGCGCTACGCTGACCACGCCTATGCGGAGATCGCCGACATCCTGGGCGTCGCACCCGGTTCCGTAGGCACCCTGCTGGCTCGAGCTGAGAGAGACTTTGAGCGACGGTATCGGGCATTGGAGGACGCGCCATGAGACATCCAAGCGAAGGAGCACTACGTGCCTACTCAGACGGTGCCTTTGGCGCGCAGGAGCGCGAGCAGTTGCGTCGCCACCTGGCGTCCTGCGGCCAGTGCGCGGGCAGAGTGTCGGCTCTTGATGCACGAACCCGTCGTCTCCACGCGCTGCTTGTCGAGCTCGAGCCGGAGACCAGGCGCGACGCCGTGACGCCGCGCCTGGCCCGTCGACGATTCGAGGCGTATGTCCAAGATACAAAGGAGCGACAGATGGCAGGCAATCCGTTTTCCAGACGGTACCGCCCAGCGTGGGCGCTTGGACTGCTGGTGATGGTGGTGACCGTGACCCTCACCGTGCCCCCGGTTCGATCGTTGGCCGGCGAGCTTCTAGGCTTGTTCCGCTTGCAGCGCATAGAATTCACGCCCGTCAGCGAGGAGGCGTGGCCGGACGAAGCCACGATCAAGGCCGTGGCCCCCGAGATCGAGCGCGTGTTCGATGAGGCACTCGCCGTCACTACTGTCGGCGAGAGTGACCCGTTGACAGAGGCCGAGGCCCGCGGGCGGGCCGAGTTTCGGGTTCGTCTCCCGGCTGCTGGCGGCGAGACCGCCCGCTACGAGTGGACGCCACCGGTGCACATTGCATACCAGGTTGACTTGCCGCGGATCAACGCGCTGTTCGCCGAACTCGGTTACTCGGACATCGAACTGCCGACGTCACTCGATGGTAAGACGGTCGAAGCAGACCTTGCGGGCATGCTGACCGCGTCGTATGGCGCCTGCGCCGAGGATGCACCGGCTGGAAACGACTGTATGACATTCGTCCAGATGCCCAGTCCCACCGCCAGTGTGCCGGACGGGCTCGACATCGATCAGCTGGGCCGCATCTATCTTGAGCTGCTCGGGATGCCCGTCGAGCAGGCCTCTCGCCTCAGCGAGCGTATCGACTGGACCACGACCCTGGTGCTGCCCTTCCCCCACCACGTGAATCTCACGCACGAGCTGGTTCGCGTGGATGGCGTCGAGGGCACCCTGATCCACTCCCAGTCCGCCTACCGGCCCGCCCCGGAGTACTTGCTTACCTGGGTCAAGGACGACATCATCTACGCTATCTCCGGAACGGGGGACTCCGCCAGGGCGCTGGAG
>JASFVG010000404.1:0-4533 GCA_050049955.1 Anaerolineae bacterium
CGCATTGTACAATAAGCCCTCGATCCTGTCACCTTCTGGGGCGGGCGGCCCTGACAGCAAACGACCGCGCTCCATGGGAACGCGGTCGTGGTTTGGACGCATGCGGAGGGTGTGCCGACCGGGGCCGGTCTCTCACTTCCTGCTGTAGAAGGCCAGACCCACGGTCCCCGGCCCAGCGTGGGTACCGATGACGGGGCTCACGGCGGTCCGGATAACCGTGGACACGTTGAAGCGCTCCTGCACCTGCCTCGCGACGCGGTCACCCTCCTCGCGATCGTCGGCGTCGATGACGGCCACCTCCTCCATGGGCTTGCCCATCAGGTTGGCCATGGCGGTGTCGAGCATCTCCGCCAGGGCGCGGCGCTTCGTGCGAACCTGACGCAGCGCCTCCACGTACCCGTTCTCCAGGTGGAGGAGCGGCTTGACGTTGAGCATCGTGCCCAGGAGTTTCTTAGCGCCCCCAATGCGTCCGCCCTTGTGGAGGTACTCCAGGGTGTCGACGGCGAAGAGCACGGACAGCCGCTCGTGGACCGAGTTGGCTGCCTCCACGACGCTCTCGAGGGAGCCGCCCGCCTCCGCGACCTTTGCGGCCGCCAGGGCGATGAACCCCAGGCCCATCGACGTGGACAGCGAGTCGAACACGGTGATGTTGAGGTCCGGGAGCTGGGCAGCGGCTGCCTTTGCAGCGTCGACGGTGCCGCTGATCTTGCCAGTGACGAAGGTCCCAACGATGGTGTCGGTGAGCTTCTCCTCGGCGACGCGCCGGAAGAAGGCGACGAACTCGCCGACCGAGGGCTGAGACGTCGTGGGAAGTGTGGGGCGCTCGCGAAGCCGCCGGTAGAAGGTCAGGGGATCGATGTCCACGCCGTCTCGGTAGCGGTCCTCATCCCAGAGGAGCCAGAGGGGGATCACGGGGATGTGCAGACCACCCAGCGCTTCATCGGGGATGACGGCCGTGCTGTCCGTCACGACTGCGACTTTCTGTGCCATCATGTGCGCCTCCTAATGGTCTACGCAATCCCTAGTTCAGCGATGGTGCGTGCGCACCACTTAGAATCCAAGGAACTCTACGCCCTAGCCTAGCCTGGCCGTCATTCCGACCGAAGCGAAGGAGTTCCCCCGTCGCGACGAGCGAGATCTCTCGACTTCCTGCGGTCCCTTCGACTGGGCTCAGGGCAGGCTCCTCGAGATCACGAGTTCCCTAGTAGCGGGCAAGGGATAGAACCCCCGGTCAGAACCTGGGTTTCGGCGCCCCGACGGCGGCGGAGCCGGGGGGCCTAGGTGGCCTTGGCAACGGTCTTGGCGATAGTCTTGGCGATAGTGCCACAGTACGGGCACTCCGCCGTCTGGAGGTCGTACCAGGTCACGTCCTGGGGCACGAGGGGGGCGCCACATCCCTCGCATCGGACCGGGAGGGAACCGCGGACGGCAGCGACGCGCCCCAGGCGCGACGCCCTTAGGTCCTCGAGCGAGACCTTGGTCTCGCTGAGGGCGTCCTCGGCGGACTGTTCCAGGTCCGCGGCCTGGGCATCGTACCCCTTCTCGCGAAGCTCGTCACCCGCGCGTGAGACGATCTGGGCCACGCGCTCGCCCTGACCGTGCCGTGCGAGCACGCGCACCGTCCGTTGGAGCCGGTCCATGGCCATCTCGACCTCACCCTGGGCGAGAAAGGCCTGGGCGGCTCGCAGGGCCAGGTTGGCCGCCCGGACGGGCATGCTGCGTCGCCGCGCTTCGATGGCTAGGCGGTCGAAGAGCCGCGCCGCCTCGGCGAATTCACCCCGGTCCATCATCGCGTTGGCCCGTATCAGTGGGCGGGGCCTTCTGGGCGCCGGGGGCCGTCGGAAGGGGCGTCTGCGCATCATGCCTTGTTGCTCTCTCTCGGCCTTGTCGTCGTCGGCGGCTAAGGGGCGGTCGGCCCGTTGGGCAGCAGGAAGTTGATGACCACCGCCACGACGCCCGCGACGATGGTGCGCAGGCCATAACCCACCAGGCTGCGCTCCGATATGTGACCCAGGAACATACCGAGTACGAACAGGCTGACCAGGCCCACGACCAGGGAGAGCGCGTAGCTGAGCAAGATGTTGCCGAGGAGGGGGGCCAGGAAGAAGGGCAGGAGCACGATCATCGAGGACACCAGCGGAGACAGGCCGTCGACCAGTGACACGACGGCGACCGCCATCCGGCCGGCACGGCTTATCTTCGTGCCGCTCAGGTCGGTGAGGGATATCCTCTCCAGCTCGGCCAGCTCGCGATCGCGCTCGGCGGACTCGGCCAGGTAGGCGCCCCACAGACCGGAAACGCCTATGGAGACTGAGGCCGCCATCCCGATGCGGATCACCGTGGACGGGTTGCGGATCCCTCCCAGGTAGTTGCCCGTCAGCACGCCCACCATCGTGAGCACGCCATCGAAGGAGTTGTTGGCCAGGGCGCGACGCGCGATCTTCCAGAACCCGGTGATGCGTTCGTACTCGCGCACCGTGTTGATGCGTTCCTCCAGCCGTTCGCGCGTGGAATTCAGGCCTTGCATGCTCTAGCTATCCTGCTCCTGCAGTGTGACCTGCGCCGATTGTAGTGAGGACTCCAGTCCTTCCCCAGCCTGCAACCGTTGACCATCGCGGCCTTGCAGAGTGACCTGGGTCGATCGTAGTGAGGACTTCAGTCCTTCCCCAGCCTGCGACCGTCAGCCATCCTGGACTTGCAGAGTGACCTGCGTGATTGTAGTAAGGACTTCAGTCCTTCCCCAGCTTGCAGCCGTCAACTATCCTAGTCCTGAGGTGTGACGACGTCCTCGATCAGCACCTTACCCGCCGCCACCTCGTCGATAGAGTGAATCGCCCCGCCGTTCTCCTCGATCATCTGGATGATGCGCTCGTGGGGCACGCTGTGGCCCTCGATGGTGATCTTGGCGTTCTCCACCCGGCGGTCGATCTCGTAGATCGAGATGTTGACGCCATCCACGCCGTCCAGCTCCGCGAGGAGCTGGACCATCTCGACGATGCCCGGCTCAAATGGTTTGAGCACGTCAATCACCAGGCGTCTGAGGTTTCCCATGGTTCTATTCCTCTCCTTGTAGCAGTTTTCTTCCGAAGACCAGATAGCCCGTGTGCGGCGACAGGCGGTCGTCCGGCCGCAGGCGGGCTGAGAACGTTCTGTAGGGTCGCAACAGCAGTTCCTCGGCCTCGACAAGGCCGAAGTCGGCACCCTCGAGGGCAGAGACGAGATGGATGACTTGATTGGCTGTCGGCAGGATGGACCCGAGGAAGCCCCCGCCGGCCATAGCCGCGTGCGCCTGATCCAGGTAGTCCCACGGGTTGGGCAGGTCGAAGAACAGCGCATCGACCCCGGTCTCATCAAACCCGTCGGTGATGTCGCGCTCCTTGAACGTGACGGCCTCGGCCAGCCCGAGTGCCTCCAGGTTCCGTTGGGCCAGGCGCTGCACGTCGCGGCGGCTATCGTAGGACGCCACACATCCCGTGGGGCCGACCGCCTGGGCGAGCACCAGCGTGAAGCCCCCGCTCCCGGTTCCGGCCTCAATGACGCGGGACCCGGGCGCGATGTTCAGCTTCATCAGGATGTAGCCCGCGTCCTTGGGGTAGACGATCTGCGTGGTACGCTTCAGATTGCGCACGACGTCGTCCGTCGAGGGGCGCAGCAGGAGGAGGGACGCTCCGAGGTGTGTGTTGGTGCGCGTTCCCCAAGGCAATCCGATCAGATCGTCGTGGGCTATGGTTCCGCGATGGGTGTGGAATGCGGCCCCGGGCTCCAATCGGACGATGGATGTCTTGCGATCGCGCCCCACCAACAGGGCCAGAGCACCGGGTGCGGCCGTCTGCGTCTCTTCTGTCGTACTCAATATGTGGTGACGCGCGAGATGCGTATTGCTCCACTACAGGTGGCGCGCGGCGGGCCAGCACTCATGATTCTCGCGCACATCGCAGGCAATTATAGCGCAGTCCCCCTGCAACGCAACTTGCGTCATGCTCGTCCCTGAGCGGTGAGCCGGTTTGACTTGGACGCACGATAGTGGTACACTTGGAACATCAGGTTTCAACCCGATTTCACCACGCTGGCCTGGCACAAGGAGGATCTGATGGCGGAGAGTAGGAAGCTGATCGTCTGCATCGAAGACGAGCCCGAGATGATCGATCTGATCAAGCTCATTCTCCGGCGTGCCAACTACGACTTCGTGGGCGCCGTGGGTGGAGTTGAGGGGCTGGAGGCCGTGCGAAACCACAAGCCGGATCTGGTCCTGCTCGACCTGATGATGCCGGACGTTGACGGCTGGGAGGTCTACCGTCAGATGAAGGCTGAAGACGCCATCAAGGACACACCCGTCATCGTCATCACCGCCAAGGCGCAGAGCATCGACCGGGTGCTAGGGCTCCACATCGCCAAAGTGGACGACTACATCACCAAGCCTTTCGGTCCCCAGGAGCTGTTGGACAGCGTGGCCACCATCCTGGGTGAGGAGAGCTAGGTCGAGACTCGGGTCTGCCGTCTGGTGGCGCGCATAGCGGCGGACAGGCCCCGTGT
>JASFVG010000405.1:0-4527 GCA_050049955.1 Anaerolineae bacterium
CGTATGGGACGGTTTCTTGTACACCCTCCTCGCCTCCTTCGAAGGCGATGCTGGCGTCCGGACAGAAGACGGTGACGGCGATCTGGTGAGCGAGGTCGTGGTTCGCCACGACGCCGGCGACGGGCTGGCCTGGGAGGCCGTTCACGCCTGGGACGGCGCGACCTACGGATGGACCTGGGAACGGTACGATTGGCTCCACCGGGACCGGCCCCACGTCTATCTTTCCGACACCTCGGAGCACGCGGTCATCTCCTTCTACCTGGCGCTTGGCGATGGGGATCTGCCGGCAGCATACGGCCTACTCAGCGCAGCGGCGAGATCATCTCAGCCGTACCAGAGCTGGGCTGTTGGCTTCGGCACCACCCGCGATGTTCAGGTCGGGTCCGTGCGCCAGACGGCCCGGAGTGGCGGAACTGCAACTGTGACGGCCCAGGTCCGGTCATACGACAACATCGACGGATACATCATCGGACGGCTCTGGGACACCACCTGGACAGCGCGGGCCGAGGAGCAAGGCTGGCGGCTCGAGGATGCAACGACCGATGAACTGGATCGCTGGGAGGTGCCCTTCTTTCCTTGAGAGCCTATCAACGCTTGTGGCCCGGCTACGCTTGTGGCCCGGCCAGCCTCGCCCTATAATCCACGGGGTGAGAAAGCGCCGCATCCTGACGCGGCGCCACTGACAGGAGGTTGACGATAGCGATACCAAACGCAGCGGCCGACGATTTGCGGGAGCGGGCATTCCTCGTTGGCGTTGAGGTCCGGCAACGTGGAGGGTCCCCAGCCAGCGATGGCGCGTGGCCGGTGATGGAGTCGCTGGCCGAGCTAGAACGGCTCGCCCATACAGCGGGTATGGTCGTCCTTGGCTACGAGACACAACAGCTGGCGCGCCCCAACCCTGCCACCTTCGTCGGCCCGGGTAAGGCGAGAGAGATCGCCGAGCAGCTCCACGAGACCGGTTCCAGCGTCGTCCTCTTCGACGACGAACTGTCACCGCGCCACCAGCGCGAGCTCGAGGAGGTGTTTGGGGAGGACGTCAAGCTCCTCGACCGCACTGCCCTTATCCTCGATATCTTCGCGCAGCACGCCCACACGCGTGAGGGGGCGCTCCAGGTCGAGCTTGCCCAGTACGAGTACCGGCTGCCGCGGCTGACGCGGGCTTGGACCCACCTGGCGCGTCAGGCGGGAGGGCGCGCCGGCGGGGCCACGGGGAGCGTAGGCGTCCGCGGTCCGGGTGAGTCACAGCTGGAGACCGATCGGCGCTTGATCAGGAGACGTATCGCCCAGCTCAAGCGTGAGCTGGAGAAGGTACGGGCCCATCGGAAGCGCCACCGATCCCGCCGCCGCAGGGCCGGCATGCCGACGGTCGCACTCGTCGGCTATACAAACGCAGGCAAGTCGACCCTGCTCAATGCCCTGTCGAGCGCGGATGTCCTTGTCGCAGACCAACTCTTCGCCACACTGGACCCGACGACCCGACGCGTCGAACTGCCCGGCGGAGGCCAGACCTTGGTCACCGACACCGTCGGCTTCATTCAGAAGCTGCCAACTCAGCTTGTGGCCGCCTTCCACGCGACCCTCGAGGAGATCACCGAGGCGGATGTGCTGGTGCACGTGGTGGATGCCACGCATCCCCAGGCTATGAGGCAGGTCAGGGCGGTCCGCCAGACCCTTCGAACCCTCAAGGCGGGCCACAAACCTGTCGTCTCCGCCCTGAACAAGATAGATCTGCTGCCTTCCCCCGATGCGATCAGCATCCCGATGGAAGAATCCCAGAACCCGGTAGCTATATCGGCTCGCACCGGCGAGGGGATAGGATCGCTCATGGGCGCGGTCGAGAGCCTCCTGGAGGAGCAGATGGCTCCCGTGGATGTCGTTATCCCCTACGAGCACGGCGACCTGGTGGATCTGTTCCACCGGCGGGGCCTCATTGAGCTGGAGGAACACACCGAGGAGGGCACGCGGATCACAGGGCTGATCCCACGCGAGCTCGCGGGGCGCTTTGACGCCTTGGATGGCGCCGGTCAAGCGGGCTGACGACCTGCTGATGCGACGGCGAGCGGTGACGGGCCGTCGACCGATTCGGCGGGAGGCCGGCTGAAGGCAGTTGCCGGCTCCAATGTCGTGGTTTCCTATCCGCTCTGGTGGGAGCGTGCAGCGGGCGACGCGGACCTACGATGCCACTAGCGGTCGTTGCGGCAAGTGCTCCCCTGCTGCGTCCGCCAGAGACTCCTCCGCAGCGACCGATCTCTGGAACACCTCGGACGGGGGATTTGGCCTGCCATGCTGCCATGGTATAATCCCGCCGGTGCAATCCGGTCAGCCGTCTTGTGTCTGGCGCTGAATCTCTCTCGACGCAGCGCGGGAGGTGCCGCTTTCAACGAGGAGGCCACTGCATGAAGCTCCATGAGTATCAATCCAAACGCCTGTTCGCCAAACACGGTGTGCCCATACCAGCAGGTGATGTGGCAGCGACACCGGAACAGGCCCGCGAGATAGCGGCTGGTCTGGGCGGCGCCGTCGTCGTTAAGTCGCAGGTTCTCGTGGGCGGACGCGGCAAAGCCGGTGGGATCAAACTAGCTCGAGGTCCCGATGAGGCCAAGCATCTCGCTGAGGAGATCCTCCGCCTCAGGATCAAAGGCCTACCCGTGCGGCAAGTCCTTGTTGACCAGGCCGCGGATATTGCCAACGAGATCTATCTCGGCATCGTCGTGGACCGTGCCGCCTGTCGAACCACGATCATGGCCTCTTCCGAGGGTGGGGTGGAGATAGAGGAGGTGGCCCGCACCCATCCTGAGGCCATCAAGAAGGTCCTGGTCGACCCCTTCCTGGGCCTGCGCGGCTACCAGACGCTCGCTTTGGCCAAGGGCATAGGTCTGCCCGCGAGCCAGTACCGCCACTTCGGCCGCATCGCCCAGGGGCTCTACGCAGCCTTCACAGCCTACAACGCCTCTCTCGCCGAGATCAATCCCCTGGTGGTTACGGCCGGGGATGAACTGCTCGCAGTGGACGGCAAGATGGTGCTCGACGACAACGCTCTCTTCCGGAACCCCGACCTCGCGGCGATGCGCGATAGCGATGCCGAGGCGCCGGCCGAGCGCGAGGCTCGGCTCGCAGGGCTGAGCTATGTGGAGCTAGACGGAACCATCGGTTGCATGGTCAACGGCGCTGGGCTTGCCATGGCCACGATGGATATCATCAAGCACTTCGGCGGGTCGCCAGCCAACTTCCTGGACATCGGGGGTGGGGCACAGGCAGATCGGGTTGCCGTTGCCCTTCGTCTGATCCTGCAGGACGAGAAGGTGCGTGCGGTGCTATTCAACATCTTCGGCGGCATCACCCGCTGTGACGAGGTGGCTCGCGGTATCCTCGACGCCTTCGAGGATGTTCAGCCGGAAGTCCCCCTGGTGGCCCGGCTCGTGGGGACCAATGAGGAAGAGGGCCGTGCCATGCTTGAGGCCTCCGCATACAACCTCATCACCGCCAACACTCTAGCCAGCGCCGCCCAGCTGGCCGTCAGCGCCGCCCAGCTGGCCGTGGCTGCTGCAGCATAGGAGGACATCGTGGCAATCCTGGTTGACAAGAACACCCGACTGCTTGTGCAGGGCATCACGGGACGCGAGGGAGAATTCCACGCCCGCCAGATGATCGCCTATGGGACGCGCGTCGTCGCCGGTGTCACGCCTGGCAAGGGGGGGCAGAGAGCCTGCGACGGGCAGGTGCCCGTCTTTGACACGGTCGCAGAAGCTGTGGAGAAGACCCAGGCGAATGCATCCATCGTCTACGTTCCGGCGCGATTCGCCTCCGACGCCATCATCGAGGCTGCCGACGCCGGCATTCCCCTCATCGTCTGCATCACCGAGGGCATTCCGGTCCTCGACATGATCGTTGCGCGCGCCTACTTGGATCAGAGAGGATCCCGTATGGTGGGCCCCAACTGCCCCGGCCTGCTTACCCCGGGTGAGGCCAAGGTGGGCATCATGCCGGGCCATATCGCGACCCCAGGCCCGGTCGGGGTGGTATCGCGTTCGGGAACGCTCACCTACGAGGTGGTCTATGCCCTCACCGGCCGGTCCATTGGTCAGACCACGTGCGTCGGAATCGGGGGAGATCCCATCATCGGTACGGACTTCATCGCCACCCTGAGGTTGTTCGAGGACGACCCAGAGACCGAGCAGGTCGTGCTCATCGGTGAGATCGGGGGGACCGCGGAGGAGCGCGCCGCGCAGTTCATCGCTGAGCAGATGACCAAGCCGGTCACCGCTTTCGTCGCCGGCCGCACCGCACCTCCAGGAAAGCGGATGGGGCACGCTGGGGCCATCATCCAGGGGGGCACGGGGACGGCTGCAGAGAAGATTGCCGCCTTCGAAGCGGTCGGCGTGCAGGTGGCCGAGCACCCGGAGCAAATTGCCGATTTCGTGCAGGCCCGCGCTTAGGCGGTGTCAAGGGTCTTTCGAAGGCTCGCTGAACCGCTCTCGATGAGGACGCGACCCGGTGCAGGACCGACACGTGGGGCTTTCCTGTCCT
>JASFVG010000406.1:0-4505 GCA_050049955.1 Anaerolineae bacterium
GACTGGATGACCGGGGACGGTGTCAGGGCTGGCCTCTGCGTCCAGGGATTCTCGGAAGACCGCGACATGAACGTCGCAGAGCCGCTGGATCTCCGTCTCTGGCATACCCTCTTCGATCAGCTCCTGCTCGATCTGGGCGATGTCCAGAGCTCCAACTCCCTCGAGGAGGGCAGCGAACTCCTCCTGAACCTGTTCTACTGTCTTTCCCTCGTGCAGCTGCCGGACAACGCTCTTGAGGCCTGCCTTACGCTGGGTGTAGTTATCGATCGGCTCGCTCATTCAGTCCTCCATCCAGTCGCTGATCGGTCGTCAAGGGGGGGATCGGGCGACCGGGCTACTGTCCTTTACTTGCCACGATGACCAGGTTGGGGCTGTCCGCGGGATCGAACTGCGCGCTCTCCAGATCGCCGAAACAGGCAATCGCCTCAAAGCCGGCCTCCTCCAGCGCCTCAACCAGCTCATCGCGGGTCTGGGGCCAGAGGTTGGTGGACGTCACCCGCTGGGTCCAGGCTCCGTCACCGTGGCGCTTGAGGCGCACCATGTTGAAGGTCAATAGGCCACTCGCGGTGAAGTCGTAGAAGCGCACGAAGAGCCACTCCGCATCGCCGTCTCGGTAGCTTTGCGGCTCCATCCATCGGTCCTGCGCGGCCAATACCGCGTTGAAGTTGCGGTTCTGGATCAGGAGCAGGCCGCCGGGGCGGAGGCACGCCGCGAAGTCAGATAACGTCGCTGCCAGGCTCTCCGCCGTCTGCGCGTGCGGCAAAGAGTTGCCCAGGCAGAGTACCGCGTCGAGGCGGGCCGCGGGCTGAAGGGCGCCAGCCAGCTCCCCAAACCCGGCCCTCTGGAAATGCATGGCGACATTCGCTTGGGCGGCGTTTTCCCGCGCCCTGTCGATCATACCCTGGCTGACGTCGGTTCCAAAGACCTCGTAATCCCTCTTCGCCAGCGCGATCGCGTGCATTCCGGTACCGCAGGCCGCGTCCAGCACCCGCCTCGCCTCCACGGCCTGAAGTTGTTGCATCAGAAACGGGATCTCGGCCAGCAGGCGGCCCTCCCAGTCGACAAAGCGATCGTAGTCGGCGCTTAGGTCGTCGTACATCCCGACACCTGAGCTGGCTGAGAGGCCGGTCGCGCTGTCGTTCAACATCGACGACTTAACGCTATACTGCGCCGGTGGATCGCGGCTGTCGCAGAATCATGACTATTAAGGAACGCGGGGCGACACCGAGGGACCCTCGATGCGCCGCCAGTTGCCGGACTCTTTGCTGGGCCAACTAGGGTCTTGTTTGCCGCTTGCGATCCAGTCGACTGACCAGTCATCCGTGGATGAGTTGCGGTAAGCAACGAGTGCAAACCCAGAGGCTCTGCCCTGCCTTGCGACAGGGCAAGAGCACTCGTACATCCTCCCCAACGGAGCAGATGTGACAAACCTGTTCGATACGCACGTCCATCCGCTCGGCCATCTTCTCCTCGGCCGCGTGCTCATCGAAGGCCGGCGCTTCGCGCGTCTCGATGGTGAGTGCCCCCGTTGGGCACAGCCCGACGCAGAAGCCTGCGCCGTCGCAAAGTTCTTCGCGGACAACCCGTGCCTTGCCGTCCACCAATTCGATGGCGCCTTCAGCACAGGGCGCCACACACGCGCCGCACGCGTCGCACAATGCCTCGTCGATGTGCACGATCTGCCGCGTGACTAGCCGACTTTTATGCACGGGATCGCTCATACGGACTGTACGCTCTTGACCTCGGGCACCTCCCTGAGGAGCAGCCGCTCTATGCCCATCTTCAGCGTCATCGTCGACATAGGGCACCCGGCACAAGCGCCCGTTAGGCGCACGGACACAATGCCCTCGTCGTCGACGTCCACTAGGTCGACGTTTCCACCATCGGCCTGCAGTTGCGGCCTAATGAGGTTCAGGGTCTTCTCTACGCGATCCTTCAGCGTTGGCTGTTCAGCGCTCATCCTGTCTTATCTCCTTGTTCACTAAGCGGTTTGTGGGTTTGCCCACACGATCTCGAATGGGCACGTGATTGCGCCCTGCGGGCATATCGCCTCGCAGTCCGCACAGTAAGTGCAGTCCTGGGGCCGGGCGATGAATGGACCGTCAGCACCCATTTCCACCGCCCTGACTGGGCACCTGTCCACACACGTCCCGCACTTCTGGCAAGCCTGCAGGTTGATGCTAGGGAGTGCCCATTCCCTCACTCGTTCACCCATATGTTCAACTTTGCCATGCGGCCAGCCAAATGTCTGTGACAAAAGTCCCACTTTGGAGAAAAGGTCACAGCAGGACGGCGCAACTGCGGCCTGGCTAACGGGCTTGGCCGCCAGGGTGAGCTGGGCAGCTGCACCAGGCGAGGGGGAGACCGCAGGTTGGCCTGACTCCGCTGAGCCAGCCGCTGCCGCACCTGCGGGCTGCCAGCCAGGACGGCGGTAGGACTGCGGACTGGTCAATCTGCGACCGGCTGGGCAGCTGTCTGGCGATGGCAGGTGGACTACACATCGGGGGGGTTCCATGCACGTCTGGGGCGAGCCTTGCTTGGGACTGGCGGCGGCGTCACGCCGGGTGCGGGGAGCGGTGCACCCCCGGATGTGCCAAGGCCTCAGACGGCGCTTGTGGTCACTGCAGCCGACAGCGGCTAGAGGAAGAGCCGGTACACGCGATAGCGCTTATATAGCTCGCCACCCATGTGCTTGGCCAGGTCGGGAGTGTTGGGGTTGTCGGCAGAGGTCAGCGATGAGTCTATCCACTTGTAGCCTCGTGCCGAGGCACGCCTGGCCATCTCGTCGAAGAGCAGCACGATCACTCCGGAGCCCCAGTACTCAGGGAGCACCAGTGCGCTCTTGAGGCTCAGGCATTCGGCTGGACGGCGCATATGCCACCAGAGCTGGACGTAGTTCCAAGGGTAGCGCAGTCCGTTGGCGTGGATGAACGCCTCGTTCAGGTTCTTGATGCCAGGAAACCAGGCGACGGCCTCCCTATCCACCTCTCCGAAAAGGATCAGCTCGGGATCGGCGATCTCACGAAACGGCGTAAGCATGGCCTCCAGGGCCCCACGATGCCAGCCGATGTGGTCGGGGAGGTGCGCCAGCGCGATGCTGAGCAGGTGGTGGATCGTGTCCAGCTCCTCATCCCACCGCGAGAGGTCAACGTGGCGTACCGTGATGTTCCGCCTCTCGCGCACTTTCTTCGCCAGGCGTGACAGGCGCTGCAAGGCGGGCGCCTCGGGGTCCAGGTCGAGGGCGAAGGCGATGTTGTCGCCGCGAGCGGGTTGCAAGCCATACCGCTCCATGTAGCCCTGGTAGTAGGGTGGGGAGTGTCCGCAGAGGAGCGCAGGCGGGCGGTCGCGCCCCGCGATCAGCACACCGTAGCTATCCTCGTAGTCGAGGTTGAACGGGCCCCAGAGCGCGTCGAGGTCCCGCTCACGGGCGAATTCGGCGGCGCGGTTGAGCAGTGCCTCGGCCACCTCATACTGCTCAACGTACTCAAGGAAGCCGAAGACGCACTCGCGCTTTCCCCGCTTCTCGTTGGTGAACCTATCCTCCGCGGCGCAGATGGTGCCCACGGGTCGGCCGTCCTGCCAAGCGACGAAGAACTCGGCCTCGCCGCCGCGCTCGAAGAAGGCGCCGCGCTGGGGATCGATCGCCCGGGCGCGCTGCGGCAGAAGGGGTGGCACCCACAGCGGGTCATCGCGGTACACGCGCCAGGGGAAGGTCAGGAATGTACGCCGGTCGCGAGACGTACGGACGGGTACGACGTCAATGCTGCTCATTGAGACCTCCTTGAGTGGAGCAGGTTGCAGGGGGGCGCCCCCGACCTCTTGAGACGACTTCAGCGGTTGACCTGGGCAGGGGCGAGCTAGTTGTCAAGTCTTCACTCCGACTGTGCCGCTCGCCGGAGCTCTAGTTCCCTGGCGATGGTGGCGTACTCCTCCCGCGTGAGAGGGTATAGGAGTGCAAACAGGATTCCCAGACTCAGCAGTACTGCCGGAATCGGCCCGATCACGACGCGTATCCCCGTCAACGCGCTGGCTGGCTGGGTAGCGGCGTTCGGGACGTAGCCGGTGAACTGGAGGACCAGTCCGACGGCTGGGACGGCCAGCGACGTGGTGGCTTTGCGTATCAGCGTGACAAGGCTGTAGAACATACCCTCGTGGCGCTCGCCCGTCTTCCACTCCCCCCATTCGATGGCGTCCGGGAGAATGGACCAGGGAAGCACGTGGGCCGCGGCGACACCGATGCCGGCCAGAAAGCACATGGCCAGAATGGTGTTCAGCCCTGTAGCCGGCCCCAGTGCGATCATGCCAATCTGAACCACGGCCCAGAATGCGATACCGCCCGTGTACGCCCATCGCTTGCTCCAGCGGCGAGACACCCAATCCCAGATGGGCAGGGCGAAGAGGGCGGTGACGAAGATCGTGGCCATAACCAGGTCGTTCTGCGCCTCGCGCTGAACAACGTACTTGACGAAGAAGAGCAGGGTCGCCTGGAGTATCTCGACCGCGAC
>JASFVG010000407.1:0-4493 GCA_050049955.1 Anaerolineae bacterium
CGGGAGGCCACGTAGGGCTCAACGAGTCGACCTGGCTGAAGACGCCGTCCCCGCCTGAGTTGGTTGCCTGGGCGTCCCAGGAGGTGGGCGCGCACGTACAGCTGCAGACGCGTTCGGGCTGGGTCGGACTCCTTGAGAACGGGGGCCTGACGGGAATCGAGGTGCTCACGTGCCAAATCGACACGCGGGACGAGGCTGGGGGTATTCTGAGATGGTACGGGTGGCGGTGTATGCTGGGTGTCTTCAGCAGGATCCTGGCCCTCTACGCAAGGAATCCGTGCTACCGGGACTTCGTCAAGAGCTTGCGTGGGGACGCGATCACGCCTGGAGATCTGCAGGAGTACTTCGGGTACGGGCTATGCGTGGGAAAGAAGCCTGTGGGCGGAGGGTAGACCGTCCGATGGGCGGCGCAGTCTCGCGAGGGGCGCTCGGCGATCTCGTAGGTCCCAGGTCTGATCGGGCTGTCGGCGGGTGATCTTCCCCAGAAACCTCAGGATGACCTGACGTTCTCCGAGACATCGTGTCCCTGGCCTGGTCTAGAGCTGGTGCGCTACCTCGCTCCAGGGGACACCACCGGCTTTGGGGCGGTATTCACCCTGCGAGGCCCCTACACCACTGACCTTTGGACCAGCTGCTGGAGCGTTTCCGTTAGCGAGTTGGCAGCTTCCTGGGTGAGGGAGCCGGTCTCGCTCCAGTGAACTGCCCCGGCGCGATCGACGAGACGCAGGTGGATCTCGTCCTCGTCGCGGATGTCCAGCGGCTGCCTGAACGCAGCCTTTTTCGTGTAGAGGGTAATAGTCTTGTGGCGCGCGACGCGATCGGGGATACCGGCCCGCATTCCCTGGTCAATGAAGCTCTGGTACAGTGGGTGGACGCGTCGGATGACGGGAAACTCGTAGTACCGGAAGCTTGTGTGCGTCTCCTCAAGATGACGAGCAAGGGGGATCCAGCTGTTGATCAGCGGTTGGTGCCAGCGGCGGAATGCGATCAGGCAGAGGTTGTACTCGCCCTCGAAGTCTCCGGGCAGTTCAAAGGTCTCACGTGCCAGATTCTGAGCGGTCACGGCGGGGAAGTGCATTCTCCAAACCTCCTCCTGTCGATGCCTTAATCGGCTAGCACCTCAGCTGGCGCCAGTCTCGATGGGCCTGAGCGTCATCAGCCGGAAGGCCTCGGCATAAGTATACTCTGCGCTCCTCCCGATCGCGGCGTGGCGCTCCTTGATGCGCGCCTCGGGGTCTCGATCGCCCATCTGGCTGCGGTGCTGCCGCAGCGCCTCGATCTTCAGCGCGATGGTGTCGGTGATATCGACGAAGTGGTCCGGGTCCTCCCAGGTGGCGATGTAGACGTAGTTCGGCTTATGGCCGGTGAGGCCATCCTCCAGCAGATCTGGGTAGAGGAGGTTCATCTCAGCGGCGGGGAATACGGCCTCGACGGCAATTCTGGCTGCGGCGCGGTGGTCGGGGTGGTTGATGTAGGTATTCCCGGAGAAGTAGCTGCGGGGATCCCCGCAAACGACGGCTTGGGGTCTAACCCGTCGTATCCAGCGTACCACCTCCTTGCGTATGCCGAGCGTAGGCTCGAGCAGCCCATCCTGGTATCCGAGGAAGATGCACGCCTTGGCTCCGACGATTGCGGCCGCGGCCTCCTGTTCGGAACGACGGATCTGGCCAAGCCGCTCTGGGGTCATCGCCGGATCGTGGCTCCCGGCGTTCCCGTCGGTCAGGACCAGGTAGGTGAGCTCGCAACCGCCCTGGGCCCAAAGGGCCGCGGTACCAGCCGCGGCGTAGTCGACGTCGTCGGGGTGGGCGAAGATGCATAGGGCTCGCTCGGGTATCCACGTTTGTTCTATGGTCAACTGGTTGTCCTTCCTTCGTCTCGCTGGTCTCGCTCCTGCTACAGGGGCGTCGCGCGCCGGTAGAATTGTAGCACAAGTACGGGCAGTTGCCAGAGGGGAGGGGGCGGCAGGGGTCAGGGAAGCCGTAGCTAGCTGGCAGAGCACGGGTCTCGGCGGCGTGCACCGAGCGCCCCCGTCAGGCGTGCGCACGACGCTGCTGGTAGAAGCGGGCTGAGCCCCCGGCGGCTGAACTTTGCCACTGCCGACGAGGGCGGCACGGAGGCGGCGGACGCCCACGTCGCCCAGGGTCCGTTGGTTCGAGTGGGTTGGCCCGATTCACGTTGCCGCGGCGCAGTTGGAGAGGTCCAGCTGCATACAGATGACGTCGAAGTCCTTGCCGAACTTGCGGCCGACGCTGCGCAGCCTACCGCACTCTTGGAAACCGTGCTCTCTGTGAAAGCGGATGCTCGCGGTGTTGCGGGAAGACGTGTGGGCCAGGATGGTGTCGACGCCCATGGCGCGGCCCTCGGCGATGAAGCGCTCAAGGATCCGCGAGCCCAGGCCCTGGCGGGTATGCTCGGGTAGGACAAAGTAGGTGATCTCCGCGGCACGCGCGAGGGTGCGGGCAAAGTGGTAGGGGTGCAGGAAGGCAAAACCGACGACGTCCCCGGCGGCGTCCTTCGCGACGATAGACGGGTAGCCGTGGGCCATGGCCATGAATCGGTCAAAGAGATCGTAGCCCAGCGGGATCTCTGGATAGGCGGCGAAGGTGTTGGTGACGAAGTGGTTGAAGATGTCGACCACGGCCTCGCGGTGTTCCTCCTTCATGGTATCGAATGTGTATGGCATGGTTGCGCTTCCTATTCCCCAATATGGGCTATTGACCGAACGCATGCGAGTCGATTACTATCCCGAAGGTGTAGGGCGGTTTCGGGAGAAGGACTGAGTTCCTTGCTGCGATAGCTCCGATGCGTGTGGGAGAAGGACTGAAGTCCTTACCGGGATAGCTCCGTTGCGTGTAGCAGAAGGACTGAGGTCCTTGGTGCGATAGCTCCGATACGTGTAGCAGAAGGACTGAACTCCCTGCCACGATAGGACGGATGCCGTCTGATATCTGACCGTCTGCGCTGCCGACTGCGCCAGAACCGGACAGCGAGCGGCTAGGCTGACCCCACTAGGGCCTCCGGAGAGAAGCCCGGATCTATGGGACGGTACCACGAAACATCGTGTAGGTGAAAAGGGCGCAGTAGTCGGGACGATCGACGATGAACTGTGGAGAGTCGGGCAAGCAGAGGCGCTGGTACAAGGCTCGGTCCTCTGGCATAAGCCTCTCCTCGACGCCGGGCCAGCGCATCTCAAAAAGCACGACGAGGGCACTCCGCATCTCCTCGGTCAGCGGGGCGTGAGCAGTGCCGGCAAAGGTGTGAGCCTGGCAGTCCTCCAGGCCTGCCTCGTGGAACCATCCGAGGGCGCGCAGGAAGTGGAGCTCTGGAGGCCTGCCCACGGAAAATGGAGCGAGGCCCGCGGGTGTGGCCCTGAGTCGGGCCTCCAGGCGTGGATAGCCTGGAAGGAGGGTCTCGGAGGACCAGGCCAAGATAGCGACGGTGCCACCGGGCCGCACCACTCTGGTCATCTCCACGACCAAGGGCACCGGGTCGATAGGTGCATAGCCGACGCAATCGACGCTCCAGGTCCAATCGAAGGCGTCACTTTCCGACGGGGTTTGGCTCACGTCGGCCTGGCAAAACGTGAGGCGTTCTGACATCCCTGCCTTCGCGGCGAGTGCTTTGGCGTGCGCCAGGAACTCGGACGACAGATCGAGGCCGGTGACGTGCCCGGTGGGCCCGACAGCCTGGGCGAGGGGCAGGGTCGAGAGGCCTATTCCGCACCCGGCATCCATGCCTCGGCTACCGGGCTTTGGTGTCAGGGCCTGGATGGCGGAGCGGAGAATGGGCTCTCGCAGCGGCCGTGAGGCGAGCCCGAGGCGGATAGACTCGGCTGTGTCACTCATCCCTGAGCCTCTCCACCTTGAAGATCACGGGCCTGAACCAGTCGGTGCAGCCAGTAATGACGGTTCCGGGCCGGTTCATCCCGGGCGGGTCACCGCCGTAGGCAACGGTCAGGATGGCCTGGCGTATGTCGGCCCAGGCCCACGGGCAGCGGGCAAGCAATTCCTCGGGTGGGGTTGCAGGGTCGACGATGAACGTGTCTCCTTCCTCGAAGCACTCGCATCGGCCCATGTCCCGGTATGCTGGCTCTGCGTACTCGTCGATCAGGTCTTGGTGGATGGTTCGCTTCAGGACGGTGATTCTGCACTGGGGCATTCGGTGACTCATTGGATAGAACTCCTGTGGAACGGGTTCGTGCCGGGAGATTGCTTGGATCGACTACGCTCACCACAGGCCGCTGCGCCACGCTCCGGTCGGCATGACGGCTGAGGGCATAGCCCTCAGCTGGGCAGTTTCGGGCCGACATCGAAACTGCAGGCTATGGCTAGGCGGCCCGGCTCCGCAGGGCGGCCTGGCTCCGCTGGGCGGCCTAGCTCCGCTGGGCTGGGGTGAAGAGTTGCTTGGACTCTGGGTCGTGGGCATGCACCAGGCACTAACGCGGACTGGCGGCTGAGGGCATAGCCCTCAGCTGGGCAGTTTCGGGCCGACAT
>JASFVG010000408.1:0-4467 GCA_050049955.1 Anaerolineae bacterium
CCACGACGGGCATATGGCAATAGGGCTCGGAGTGGCCACGCTGATGGCTCAGCACCGCGAGCACGTGTCGGGTACGCTCAAGCTGGTCTTCCAGCCGGGGGAGGAGGGCGGCAACGGCGCTGAGCGCATGGTGGAGGAGGGTGTGCTGGATAACCCTCGCCCCGATGTCGTGCTGGTCGCTCACGTGTGGAACGAGATACCAGTGGGCCGGGTCGGTATCACAGAGGGGGCCATCATGGCCGCCGCGGAGCGGTGGACATGCACCGTCCGAGGCCGGGGCGGTCACGGGGCCCTGCCTCACCTGGCCGTAGACCCCATTGTAGCCGCCTCCGATATCGTGACCTCCCTCCAGACCGTGGTCACCCGCAACGTGAGTCCGCTGGAGACCGCGGTAGTGAGTGTCGGCTCGTTCCACGGTGGTGATGCCTTCAACGTCATCCCCGACCACGTCGATCTGAGTGGCACGATTAGGACCTACAAAGCGGAGGTTCGGGAGGTGGTGCTGCGGCGCATGCGGGAGCTGATCGAGCGCATAGCCATAGCTCACGGGGCGTCCGCCGACCTTGAGATCGAGCACCTCACGCCGGGTGTGGTCAATGATCCGGAGGTTACCAGGGTCGTGCGGGCCGCGGCGGGGGCGGTGGTTGGATCGGAGAACGTGTCGAGTGGCGAGCGGACGATGGGCAGCGAGGACGCGGCGTACTTCACGCGAGAGGTTCCCGGGTGCTACGTGTTTCTAGGGTCGGCCAATCCTGAGCGGGGGTTCGATGCACCCCACCACAACCCTCGATTCGACTTCGACGAGGATGTGCTGCCGATCGGCGTGGCGTTGATGGTGGAAGCCATCCAGCATTACCTATGAGGCAAAGCGGTGACAGGCTGGAGCTCACCGCTACCCTACCTGTGACACGAACAGGTCCGCTGAGCTGGCGCGCCGGGGCGGGATGGCTGGTCCTGGTGGGCGGCGGTTCCTGGAGAGATGACCCGACCGGCGAGGTCGACGCTGCTGCGTTAGGCTGGGCGGACCTCGATCGTCCCACGGCTGTGCTGCCTACGGCCGGTCAGTCGATGGCCGAGGCCGAGGCGCTACTCGACTACTACACTGACCTCGGTGGTCCTCACGGCTACGTAGTGCCCATCGTCGACTCCTCAGGCGCATATCTGCTGGAGAACTGTCGCCTTCTCCGGGATGCCGGACTGGTCTACATCAGTGATGGGCCCGATGGACTGGCACTGATGCGCGCGCTGCAGCATAGCCCCGCGCTCAGTGCGCTGACCCAAGCCTTTCAAGATGGCGCTGTGATTGTGGGAGTGGGAGTTGGGGCCGCCGTGCTTGGGGCCTGGATTGAGGATCCCGAGTCCACACCCGATGGTCAGCCGCGCTCAGCGCCCGCTTGGGGTTGGCTGCCCAACGTCATCGTCGAACCCCACTTCGAGGGAGCCGGAGTCTCCCAGCGGCTGCGACGGCTTCTGGACCTTCACCCGGATTGCCTTGGACTCGGGGTCCCGGCAAAGGTAGCCCTGGGGCTGGGGCCGACAGGGGAGGTGGAGAGCGTCGGCCCGGGGCAGGTCACCGTGGTGGTCAGCGGTCTAGAAGTTGAGGGGTAGGACGATGAAGCCTTCGCAGGCGTCGTCTCTTCTGGAGCTGCTCATCAATCGGATCGACGTCACTGAGGTTCCCTTCAGCGATCGCGGTTCCCGCTTGTTGGTGTACCGGGTCCCGGAACGAAGCCGTTTGCTGATCAAACTGGCGGAACGGCTGACCGGGCTGCAACCGGGTTTGGACACCTATCGCAGGCGCAAGCCGTTCATCCACGACCTCGCTCTGGTGGATGCGCAGGGGCAGGAGCTCAGCTTCGAGAAGGTTGTGACCGCTCCGCACGCCCTCCGTTTCCGAACGAGCCTCGGGGACTTCCGCTTGGTTTTCCAGGCTGAGCATATCCTCTCTTTTGGATTGCCTGATGGGGCGACAGCCGGCCTCCGGTTCGTGGTCTCTCCCCAGTTCTGGGAGCAGACGGAAAATGGAGGCAGTTTCAAGGCCGTGAGGAACTTGGCCTACGCCAGCGACGGCAGATGCGTCCGCAATGAGATCACCCCCGAGGGTGGGGGCTACGTTGTAGAGTTCGTCATCGAGGCCGGTCAGGACTCCGCTATCACGCTTACGATTGCCGATAGCCCGGATCTTGCCCAGTCGGTGCGACCCTTCTCCACATCGTACAACGTCGCTGAGGGACGGTGGCGGAACTGGTTCGATCGGGTTCCCTCAGTCGCCGAGCGGTATCGCCAGACCTACGCCTACGCCTGGTGGATCATGGCAAACAACCTCATTAGCCCACAGGGTCGCGTGACGTACGAGGCCATGACGCCGTCGAAGATGAACTACGTGGGCCTGTGGCTTTGGGACAGCGCCCTGCACGCTCTGGCGTACCGTCACGTTGACCCGGAGCTGGCGCGCAATCAGATTCGCGCCATGATCGCTCATCAGCTTTCCGACGGGATGCTGCCAGACGCGGTCTACGATGAGGGTATCGTGGCCGAGATCGACCATCCTATTCGCGCCGAGGTCACCAAGCCGCCAATCCTCGCCTGGGCTGCGCTTAAGCTGCACGAAACAGACCCCAACCTCGACTTCCTGAGAGAGATCTACGTGCCATTAGTGCGCTGGAATGCCTGGTGGTTCAGCATGAACGACGATGACGTGGACGGCCTGGCACAGTACAACCATCCCTATTCGTCGGGTCTGGATGACAGTCCGCTGTGGGACTACGGGATGCCTGTCGAGTCCCCAGACCTGAACACCTACCTATGCGTTCAGATGGGGTCTCTGGCCATGATTGCGGAGGCGCTCGGGATGGATGTCGAGGGTGCTATGTGGCGCCGCAGATCAGCCGCCATCGTGCGGCGCATGATTGAGTGCTTCTGGGATGATAGGGTTGGTCTATTCCGCGCCCTGCACGAGGAGGAGCCGATCCCCGTGGTCACACCTTTCAACCTGTATCCGCTCTGGACGGGGCAGCTCCCCCGCGAGATATCTGACCGGCTCATCGACCACCTGACGGACCCGGCGGCGTTCTGGGACGACTATATCATCCCTACGGTATCTCGCAGCGACCCTCACTACGATCCAGAGACGATGTGGCGCGGGCCCGTATGGGTCAACATCAACTACTTCTTCATCGAGGCCCTCCATCAGGTTGGCAGGGATGACCTGGCTCGAAGGCTCCGCGATAGGACGCTGCAGCTCGTCATGCATCACCCCAGCATCTACGAGTACTACAACTCCAAGACCGGGGAGCGTCCTGCGGAGGCTGCCGACATCTTCGGGTGGACCGCTGCGGCCTTCATCGACTTGGCGATCCAGGCGAGCCGGGAGGAAGGCCTGGCGTGAGGAGCAGCGAGACCCCTGATCCCGCCATGAGCGTGGCCGAGGTTCGGAAGCGCTGCGTGGCGTTCCAGGCTGAGTTCTTTGCCCATCGAGCGCTGATCATTGCTGCCAATCGGGGCCCCGTGACCTTCGAGATGGACCAGGACGGTTCACTGAGCTACCACCGAGGGGGTGGTGGTCTGGTCACTGCGCTGCTTGGGATGTGCCGCTACGCCGACGCCACCTGGATCTCCTGTGCGCGCACGGAGGCGGACGCTGAGTGGCACGGGGGCGATGTCCAGCTGGAGGAAGAGGGGAGCGTTATCCACCTGCAGTTCCTCTCGCCGGATGCAGCGGTCTATGAAGACTATTACAACGTCATTGCCAACCCACTCCTCTGGTTTCTCCAGCACTCGATGTGGGATGTCGTAACGTCGCCCATCATCGACCGAGCGACCTGGAAGGCCTGGGAGGAAGGCTACGTGGTCGTGAATGAGCAGTTTGCGGACGCGATCGCTGAGAAGGCGAGCTCGAGCGATCGCCCCACCCTGGTGATGCTCCAGGACTACCATCTGTACCTGGCCCCCCGCCTCCTCCGGAAGAAGTTCGAGGCGGAGGCGGGTGCTGAGGCAAGCAGGTGTCCCACGCTGCTACACTTCGTGCACATCCCCTGGCCGGGGCCGGAGTATTGGAGGATCCTGCCCCGCGAGATGCGGAAGGCCATTGTCGATGGACTGTGTGCGGTTGACGTCCTGGGTTTCCAGACTGAGCTCGACGCGCTGAGTTTCCTGCGCACCTGCGAGTCCTATCTACCCCGAGCCCAGGTCGAGTACGACCGCCGTCGGGTATGGTATGAGAACCACTCGACCTACGTCCGGGACTTCCCGATCTCGATCGATGTCGAGGCGCTCCGGGATCTAGCCGGGTCCGAGGGGGTCTCTGAGTACCGGTCAGAGATTCTTGAGTTCGCAGCCGACCGCAAGCTGATCCTGAGGGTCGATCGGAGTGAGCCAAGCAAGAACATCGTTCGTGGGTTCCTGGCCTTCGACGAGATGCTGGATCTCCATCCCGAGCACCGCGACGAGGTGAAGTTCCTGGCTCTG
>JASFVG010000409.1:0-4461 GCA_050049955.1 Anaerolineae bacterium
AGCGGGAGCTGGACTGGCTGAGGAACATGCACGACTGGATGATCAGCAAGAAGCGTTACTGGGGCCTGGCACTTCCCATCTGGGAATGCCAGGCATGCGGTCACTTCGAGGTCATCGGCGACGAGCACGAGCTTGAGGAACGCGCCGTCGCTGGGTGGGACCAGTTTGCAGACCATACGCCGCACAAGCCCTGGATTGACGCAGTGCGAATCGAGTGTTCCAAGTGTGGTGCCGAGGTCGAACGCATCCCTGACGTAGGCAATCCCTGGTTGGATGCAGGCATCGTGAGCTTCAGCACGCTCCAGTACCGCACGGACCCCGACTACTGGCGAGAATGGTACCCGGCCGACTGGATCAGTGAGTCCTTTCCCGGTCAGTTCCGCAACTGGTTCTACAGCCTTCTGGCCATGGCGACGGTGATCGAGAAGTCGCCGCCCTTCAAGACCTGCTTCGCCTACGCGCTGCTCCTCGCTGAGGATGGGCGAGAGATGCACAAGTCATGGGGGAACGCTATCGAGTTCAACGAGGCTGCGGACCGAATGGGCGTCGATGTGATGCGCTGGCTGTACTGCGCCCACAAGCCGGAGAAGAACCTGTTGTTCGGCTACAACAGGGCTGACGAAGTGCGCCGTCAGTTCCTGATCCCCCTGTGGAACGTGTACGATTTTTTTGTCACCTACGCTAACATTGACGAATGGGAGCCTGATAGCCGGTGGGACCTGGTCCATCCTGAGCACCCCACCCTCCTCGACCGTTGGATGGTCGCCCGGCTACACGAACTTGTCGTCGTGTCTACGGAGCTGCTCGAAAACTACGACGCCTATGGTACGACAATAGCCGTCGAGGCATTCCTCGATGACCTGTCCAACTGGTACGTCCGCCGCAGCCGACGCCGCTTCTGGAAGAGCGAGAAGGACAAGGATAAGAGCGCTGCCTACGCGACCCTGTACCATGTTCTGACCACCCTGATCCGGGTGCTGGCACCCATCCTACCTTTCGTCACGGAGGCGATGTACCAGAATCTGGTAAGGTCGGTGGATGAGCATGCCCCGCAGAGCATCCACCACACCTTCTGGCCGGACGCTGACGCGGAGCCGTTGGACGAAAGGCTGCTGGCACAAATGGGGCTGGCACGCCAGATCGTGACGCAGGGCCATTCTGCGCGGAACAGTCAGGGGATCAAGCTGCGACAGCCGCTTGCGAGGGCGCAAGTCCATCTGGAGTCGGGCCGCAGCCAGCTGGGCGACGAGCTAATGGATCTGGTGCGCGATGAGTTGAATGTGAAAGACGTGGTCTTCGTAGAGAATACCACCGACCTTATCACATACCGTCTGCTTCCCGATAGCCAGAAACTCGGGCCGAGGTTCCGAGAAGGGTTCCCTCTGGTTAAGGCGGCACTGGAATCGCTTGACGATCCTAACCTGGTGGTGCGCAGGCTGCACGCGGATCTACCGCTGCAGTTGGAGGTCGACGGCGAGGCATTCGAGTTGGCTGCCGACGAGGTTCTTATCGTCGAGGAGCCACGCGACGGTCTTGCAGTGGCCTCGGAGCGTGGCGTTACTGTGGCGATGAACGTGGAGCTGACGCAGAGCTTGGTGGCGGAGGGACTCGCTCGAGACGTGGTTCGACGGGTGCAGAACCTGCGGAAAGAGGCCGGGTTTGAGCTTGACGACCGCATCGTCGCAACCTACCAGGCCGAGGGGGAACTGAACGAGGCTATCGCAGTCTGGCACGACTACATCGCAGCCGAGACGCTGAGCGTGGCTCTCCAGCAAGGCCAACCGGAAGCAGCAGAGCACGACGCAGTCGCCGAAGACGAGGTGGCGGGCAATAGGCTTCGGCTTGGCGTTCGCAAGACCTAGCACGCCCCTGCTCATCCGGCCTTGTCAAGTCACACCTAGTGGAGTAGAATGCTAGGACGAGTCGAGAGCGACGCATCTCTCGTCGCAGGACACACCTGGTGATGGATGTCTTGGGGGCGCCGCTGGACTAGACAATTGGATTCGCGAGCAGTACATCGTCACTGAGCACACGCCAGCGAAGATGGAAGGGGGACAACGATGCCTTTCTCATACGATAGGGCGAGACAGCAACTACTCACCGAGCAGGAGGAGCTGAAGGAGCAGCTAAGGCAACTCGAAGCCGATGAGTACCAGGGTGTGGGCTATGGCAACCATATGGCCGATGACGGCACCGAGGCTTTTGAACAGACCGTCGGCGTAGGTTTCCGGCGCCGCTTCGAGCTCGCCCTGGACCGGGTGAACCACGCGCTGACCAAACTTGACGACGGCACGTACGGCATCTGTGAGGAATGTGGCGGAAGGATCGACCGCGCCCGACTTGAAGCACTGCCTCAGGCGGTCTTCTGCCTAGAGTGCCAGGCGGAGCGGGAGTACAGGGCGCCCGTGCGGTGACCAGTAGGGCACAGAGGTACCTGATCCTGCCGGCCGTAGCGACGCTGGTTGTGCTCGCCGACCAGGTCACAAAGCACTTGGTGAGAGGGAGACTGGCACCTGGCCAGTCAATGACGCTGGCGCCCTGGCTGACGCCCGTGCTGCAGGTAACCCACGTTACAAACACGGGTGCGGCCTTTGGGCTGTTCCGCGGATTCAGTCAGGTCTTCATTGGTGTCGCAGTCATTGTCATCGTAGCGCTCATCTGGTACTACCTCCAACTGCCCCGCGGGCAGTGGCTACTCCACATGGCCCTCGGCCTTCAACTCGGCGGGGCCACGGGCAACCTCATCGACCGCCTACGGTTCGGCGGTTCCGTGCTTGACTTTGTCGACCTCAACTTCTGGCCGTTGCGGCGTTGGCCGGTATTCAACGTTGCGGATTCCTCCATCGTGGTCGGCGTAGCGCTGCTGACGCTTACCATGCTGTGGGAGGAATGGCGTGAAGGACAAACGAGCCGGCAACTGGCCACAGCCGAGGATGACTGAACCGCCGGCCTCCTCGCATTCTCGTTCCACGACCGTAACCTTCAATATTCAACAGCCTGGCAGACGGCTCGACAAGGTCGTTGCCGACCGCATCCCACGTCTCAGCCGGACGCAGTCCCAGCGTCTAATCCAGACCGCGCAGGTCACGGTCGATGGGCGCCCCTGCAAGCCGGCCTACCGTGTCGCACTAGGCGAACAGGTCACGATCGTGTTGCCACCCGACGAGCCAGAGCCCAACCTCCGGCCCGAGCCTATTCCGTTGGACATCCTCTACGAGGACGAGCACCTGATTGTGGTGAACAAGCCCGCCGGGATGGTCGTACACCCGGCCCCGGGGCATCCCGATGGGACTCTGGTGAACGCTCTGCTCGCCCACTGCCCCCTGATCGCTGAGACGGGCCGCCCTGACCGGGCGGGAATCGTCCACCGTCTGGACAAGGATACATCTGGCGTAATGGTCGTGGCCAAGCACGAACAGGCCCTCAGGGGACTCCATGAGCAGTTTCGGAACCGCAGAGTCGCCAAGATCTACTTGGCGCTGGTAAGGGGCCGTGTGAAGACGCCCGAAGGCATCGTAGAAGTGCCAATGGGGCGCGATCCAGCAGACCGCCGCTTGATGACCGCGCTCCGCCAAGGCAAGTACGCGCGCACGCGGTATTGCGCCATCGAGTTCTTCCGCAGACATACACTGGTTGAGGCCTATCCCCACACCGGGCGCACGCACCAAGTGCGGGTCCACCTGGCGTGGCTCGGGCACCCGGTGGTGGGGGACAGGCGCTACGGTCCCAGGCGACAGCGGCTGCTCACGAATCGTCACTTCCTGCACTCGCATCGGCTGGAGTTCACCCATCCGATAACGGGCGAGGCGGTGTCGTTTGAGGCCCCGCTGCCATTGGAGCTGGACGATCTACTGAAGAGACTGCGGCCATAGGTGCCCCAGACGTTCCGGTAGGCGACCTGGTGCGGAGGGGCGCGCCGGGCCGCCTCCCCTAGGGGCAGGCTCGGGCAATCTGCTGAACTGCGCCCTACGTCGAGGCCCGGATGGCCCTAATACCCAATGACCCTACACGGAGCGGAGATCGCAGGTAGGCCAAGGGGTAGTGCGTGAACGATAGATACCGGCCATACATACGCTTCCTGGGGATCGTCTCCGTAGTCGACGTTCTCCTGCTCGCCGCGGTTGGCGTTGTGGGTTTGTCCCTCGGCTGGAGCACGTTGTTCCAGTACTGTGATGGAGCAGTGCTGGGAGGAATGCTCATTGCCGCGATAGGAACCATTGGTCTGCTGCAAGCACGAAATCCGGCGCGCAGGTCGACCCACGGTTGCGTGGAGGAGGGAACTGGGGCAGACGCCCTCGAACATACGCGACAGCAGCACGACGATGACGCTGCGGATTTCCGGTTTTTCGTCCATCTGCTCGCCGCTGGCCTCCTGGCCGCCATACCGGCTGCCCTCGTTCAGGCCACGCTTATCCGCTGAGCACGTGGTAGGGGGACCCATTTGGCGACCCGTTGTCCCGG
>JASFVG010000410.1:0-4448 GCA_050049955.1 Anaerolineae bacterium
TGTGATGTCCGGATTGTGCCGGTACGTGGTTGTCTTTCGAGTGACGGGATCGAAGCGGCTGAGCCCCTCGCCGCGCGTAGCAAACCATACCAACCCGGAACGGTCGACGAGAATTGCCGAGATGCGTCCGTGGCCCCAGAACTCCGGGTCGGCTGGGGCGGGCGCAAAGCTGGTGATTGTCTCCGTTTCAAGATCGAAGTTGACCAGTCCGCCCCCATAGGTCGCAATCCAGAGCTCGCTTGCTGGATGCCCGTCGGCCGCCCAGACGACGTTCCTGTACTCCTCGGCTGTGTCGGTCACGGGCTGAGAAACACCGGTTTCATAGCGGGCAAAGTGGCCGGTGTAGCGATCAAATCGATTGAGGCCGCCCCCAGAGGTCCCAACCCAGAGCTTCCCAGTGGAGTCCTCAAAGAGGGACCAGATCTGATTGTGGCTCAAGCTGTGGGGGTCATTGGGGTCGTGCTTGTACACGGTGAAGCTGTAGGCGTCGTACCTGTTGAGGCCGTCGTCGGTGCCAAGCCACATGAACCCCTTGCTGTCCTGGAGGATGCAATTCACCGTGTTGTGCGAGAGACCCTGCTCTACAGAAATGCGCTCGAACCTGAGCCCTTGATCTGGGTGTGGGAGGACAGGGCTGGCGCTCGAACGAACAGCCGGCGCCGTTGTGGGTGCATAGGTAGGCCAGGGGGAGGGAGGGAGAGCAGGGGTGCACGCCGCCGCCTGCACAACTATGACCGACAGGGCGAGGACAAGCGCGAATGTCCGTCCACGGTGCAGCCCCGCGTTCAGTCGCTCAACTAGGCGCGGGCAGAGCACCCACCGTGAGTGGGTCCGAATGGATTGGACGTAGGGCTTGATGGTCCGGAGCGGCGTGAACATCTCACTCCTTCTGCTGACACCTCTCAGCAGACTCGGATCGCCGGAGACTTCACTCGACACCTCTGAACCAGGGACACCTCCATTCTACCATATCCTCTCGCTGCCTCCAAGAGCTGGCAGCCGAACACCGTGATGGGCCTGGGGCAGTTGCTGAGTACTGACGTGGGAGGTAGTGAAACACGGGGCTTGAGACAAGGCTCAGAATACCAAACGCCCTCCAGTCTGGACGCTTCCCAAGCTGGAGAGCGTTTCGCTAGCGCCGATATTCAACTGTGCAATGTCTAGCAATCTCTAGCACCCTCGGCAGCATTCGGATCTGCAGCCTTCTTCTCGGCTACGTCAGTTCAAGCGTGGACCACAAGGCTGCATCGCATGCTCGCCCTCCGCTCAATCTCCGATCCGACCTTCGCCGTCGGTCCGCAGGAGGATTGCGTCGTAGGAACGACCATTGACCAGTTGGATCAGGCCTGCAACGAGGTAGCCTCCGTCCTCGAGTTCGGCCAGAGCCATGCCGCCATAGACGGTTTGCGGTTCGAGCAGGGATCGCCTCCACAGAACACTGCCATCGTCGCCAACGCGGCTGAGCAGGACGCCGTTCGCAATCGCGCCAATCAGATAGGTGCCATCGCTGAGACGAGCCAAGGAAGTGGCGTAATCATCGAAGGCCGATTCACCGAAGGAGGTTTCCCATTCTAGCTCACCCGTCGACGTGCAGCGGGCGAGCCAAGTATCTGCCTGCCTGGGTGAACTGCCCATCGAGAAACCCGCCAGAAGGAAGTCGCCGTCCTCAGCCGGAGCGACCTGGGACGGGTACTGCCAACCAGCGAACTCGTAGCGATGCGCCCACATCATGCTGCCATCGGCCTCAAGACGCACCAGCTTGCCATCTTCCTCAACACTGACTGCGAGAACGAGGTTGCCTTCCGGAGTCTCTAGAGCGTCCAGTACGAGTTCCTCCCCTGGGCTTTCGACGGTGTAGTCCCAGATGATATCGCCATCCTGCGCCACACGAATGGCGTATTCGTCCCTTCCTCCTCCTCCAGATTCGGTGAATCCATAGATCAGCAGGTCCCCGTTAGACAGGTTTAGCATCCCGAACGGCCACTCCCTGCGCGCCCCGCCGTATGTCTTGAACCATTCCTCGCTGCCATCTTCAGCGACCTTGAGTAGGAAGAAATCGCGGTCTCCAGCGCCGTAGGAATCCGTTTCGCCGAAGATGTGGTAGCCACCATCCCCGGCTGACCCGACCGAGATTGCCTGCTCATACCCATCCCCACCCCAATTCCGCTCCCACAGCAGTTCTCCATCGAGTGTCAGTTTCATGAAGAGGGCGTCCCCGGAGTATGGCGGGACGTGGAGGTGATTCGTCGCCCCTACGGCAAGGATGTGCTCATTCTGGGTGAGAACGATATCGAAGAACCCGCCGTAGTCGGGTCCCTCGAAGGTCATAGACCACGTCTCTGGACTGTCGGCAGCTGTAGCAGAAGGTTGCGGTGTGGCAGACGGATCCTGTCCTACGCCTGACACGCAGCCCGAGATCAGAACAACGAAGGCAAACAGGACACCGTGCCACTTCTTGGTCATGACTGCCTCCCTCAATGTGGAAGCATTCCCTTTTGTGGCGCCCAACGACTCCGTCCGACGATCGAGCTGCTCTGGGAAGCGAAATCGTGCCCCGCTTCAAGATCTTGGGGCGGCCGCGGGCGAAGGCCGTTGTGGGGCAGCCCACGGGAGCCTAGGCCTGGGTCGGTGCCACAGCTGGCTCTCCTGCAGGCCATCTTTCAACCACTACCTTGGTGATTACTGCCCCGATCGCAAGAGATGCCCAGAGAAACCCGAAGAGGAGTGCTGAAGCGAGTATTTCATCCGCCCCCGGTGTGTTCTGCACGAGCAGCACGAATATGTCATGTACATAGTGAAAGACGATGGCCGGCAGGAGGGAGCCCGTTTTCAGCACCAGATGGGTGAAGAGCAGGGCCATGAAGAAGACGCTGATCGCGTCCACCATCATTCCTGTGCTCAAGTTCATTGGGTCAAGATGCACTATGGCAAACAGGAAGGATGAAAGGAACACAGCCCTGGGTCGCGGGAAGGCTCTCATGAAAAGCACCAGGATGATGCCTCGGAAGAAGACCTCCTCCCAGATACCTCGCGTGAGCCCCTTCACCCATCGCAAGGCGGGCACCGTGCTCCAGTCTAACACGAAGTGTCCTGTCAACAGCGCCGCCAACAGCATGCTGGACAGGGTCAATGAGGCCATCAGCACTCCGAGTAGCACATTGCGTCCCAAGGGCTTCACGGGGAGCAGGCGAACATCACGGCAGTACTCTCGGAGTGGCTTGCGACCATTGGGCAAGCCCAAGACGTAGGGCATCAGTATCAGAGCCAGGACGCCCAACGCCAGGAAATACAACAAGGCTGGGATGAGCCTCCCCGGTAAGGCTTCCAGGAAACCGAGCAGTAAGTAGACGACGGCCGTTAGCGCAATCGCCGGTCTGGGGTGATTGGCTAGCCTCGAGCTATACGGTGGATGTGGCTGGCTATCGCTCATTTCTCTCCTTGGGCATGCTATCCACCGGGCCGGCAGCCCAGGGCCGAGGTCTCGCAGATCGTAATCGCGGGCTCGGCTTACTCGAGACGGGTACTGCGCAGGCGGTAGCTAGCCAAGGTGGCTCAAGCACGGTACGGTCAGCGCGACCGTCCTTCGCGCTGTATCGTCCCTCACTCGGTGGGTGGTTGATGAAGTCGCCAACCCGCGTTGGCTCAATTCGCCCTCAGTGTACCAGAAGCGCGCCCGGCTGTCATCCAACGGGCGTGGATTCCCCATGCGCAGAAAGGACCACTCGGCGATGGTCCTTTCTACGTAGCTCGTCTACGCAGATTGCCTAGGAGAGGTGGGATGTGAACAGAGTCAGTATGGGAAACCTTCTGGTCCGCAACCTGCGGAGCACCGGGCAGGCTAGCGCGTCCCGGACGGCACTCCGCCCCGCTGGGTGCCCGACCACGAGCCTTGTTGACCCGTTGGAGACGGTCACCTCAGATTGCCGCGTCCCAGGCAGGCGGCCTGGACGCCGCCGCCAGGGCAGATGTCGCGGAGGGCACAGGCGGGGCAGACAGTGAGGAAGAAGGTCGCGACGTAGACAACCTGCCAGAGGACGTAGGCCACTGCAAGGCCGACGCTCAGCTTGGCAATCCAGAAAAGGGGGAGCGCAGTCCAGACAACCCACCCCAGGATCGCGAGTACGGCGTGGGCGGCGAAGCGCGGCTCCGACATCTCGACCTTGCGCCCGCCGTACACCCATCGGGCGATCCAGCTGGCGGGGACGATCCCGGCGATGGCAGGGCAGAAGCGGCCGATGTAGGGGCAGTCCTGGCAGGCGCAGCAGTAAGCCTGGAAGGTGCAGGCCCAGAGGTAGGAGAGGACGACGGCCCCGGTGAGCCAAGGGCTGAAGCGCCACAGGTAGATGGCCACGAGGGCGAGGATGGCCAGGTAGGGGACGGTGAGGACGAGGTAGAGCGTCTTCTTCCGGTATGGGACGCAGCTCATGTCGGGTGTCTTGGGATCGGAC
>JASFVG010000411.1:0-4447 GCA_050049955.1 Anaerolineae bacterium
AGGGGCTGTCAAACCTCAGTCGACACGGGGATAGTGGCAACCCGCCTCACCTGCCCTGGTTAACCCCAACCGCTATTCGAGTTCTTAAGGTTCACCCACTTGACAAGCTTTAGAACATCTACCCGACAACCGACTGCAGCCCCTACTACAGCGACGTGGCGGCGGAGGTGGCGAGGAAGCGGCCTTCCCCAGGCTCGGCCACGATCTCGCCACGCCAGAGCACCGCGTGCCCGCGCTGGAACGTCATCTCCGGCCAACCGAGGACGGTGTGCCCCTCATAGAGGGTGTAGCCGGCCTTGCTGTGCTGGTTGTCGGTGCGGATGGTGACCGGCTTGTTGGGATCGAAAACCACCACATCCGCATCCGAACCAACGGCGATCGTGCCCTTCTTGGGATAAAGCCCGAAGATGCGGGCCGGGTTCTCGGAGAGCACCTGGGCCACGCGCGCAGGGCTGATGCGGCCCGCGTTCACGCCCCCTTCGTAGACGAGGGGTAGCAGCGTCTCGATCTGCGGCGAGCCAAAGGGCTGCTTCAGGAAGTCGCCGTCCACGTCCTTCGCCTTGGGCGCATGGTCCGTGCCCACGACCTGGATGGTGCCGTCGGCCAGGGCATTCCAGAGCGCAGCGCGGTCGGCGGCAGTGCGGATCGGTGGTCCGATCTTGGCGAGGGCGCCCTGATCCTGGACGACTTCCTCGGTCAGGGTCAAGTATTGCGGACAGGTCTCGGCGAAGACGGGCAGCCCGGCCTGGCGGGCCTCCCGAATGTGGCGCAGCGCCCGGGCGGTGGTGTTGTGCGGGATGTAGAGCGGGCAACCCGCCACCTCGGCCATCCGGACAGCTCGGAAGATGGCCTCCTCCTCCATCGCTGCCGGCCGCGTGGTCAAGAAGTGGTCCGCAGACGCGTCCGGGCCGGTCAGGTACTTGTCCTCCAGGTAGTCGATGGCCCCGCCATTCTCCGCGTGGACCATCGCCATCCCACCCAGGTCGGCGAGCATGTCCATCCCCTTCATCAGATGGTAGTCGTCGGTCGTCCAGCCCTCTTTGATGTAGGGCATGAAGAACTTGAAGCCACTGACGCCCAGCTTCATCACCTCGGGGATGTCGTCGAGCTGCCGGGGCGCCTCGAACAGACCGCCGTGCAGGCCGAAATCGAGCCGCGAACTCGCCAGCCCGTCCTGCTTCATCTCCATGACCTTCTCGAGGAGACCCTCGCCCGTGCGGGCGTAGGCGTAGTGAAGGAGCGTGGTGGTGCCTCCGTAGGCCGCAATACGGGAACAGTCCTCCACAGTGTCCAGGTAGACAGGATGGACGTGTACGTCGATGACGCCAGGAAAGAGATAGCGACCGGATACATCCACGACTTGGTCCGTGTCCGCGGCGGCCAGATCAGCCCCGACCGCAGCGATGGTCTCGCCCCTGACCCCTACATCGGCTCGCCGTATACCCCGACCGGTCACCACGACGCCACCCGCTAGCAAGAGGTCGTATTTCGGCATCACAGGCTCCCTATCTATGTCAGCCCGCAGACCTAGTCATCGCTGGGCCCGTACGTGTTTCCGCTGAGCGTCCCACGCCGCACGGCGACGATCTCGGCCATGATGCTGAGGGCGATCTCGCGGGGCGTCTGGGCGCCGATATCCAGCCCGATCGGGGTGTGCACCTGCTCCAGCAGCGCATCTGGAACGCCGGCCTCTCGCGCCCGCGCGAAGGTGTGGGCGGTTCTCCGCTGGCTCCCGATCAGCCCCAGGTAGCCCGTAGGTCGGTCCGCGAAGGCGGCTAGCACCTCCCAGTCCCGCGCCTCGTGCGGGGTAACGAGCACCACGCACGTCCGCTCGTTCAGAGCCAGATCCTTCACTTCCACGGCGGGGTCGCCAACCCGCAGCGTGCTTGCCCGGGGGAACCGCTCCCGGGTGACGAGCTCCGACCGCTCATCCAGCACAGCCACGCCATACCCCAGGAAGCCCGCCAGCTCTGCCACCGCCTGGCCAACGTGCCCGGCACCAATCACCAGGATCATCGGGGCTGACTGCAGTGGCTCGACGAAGACGCGCATCTCGCCACCGCACTCGACGGCGCCCGGCTCCAGCTCGCTTGAGCGCCATACCAACTCAAAGGGCTCGCCCGCTGGAAGTGCCTCTTGCGCGCGCTCGACCACGTAGGACTCCACGGCGCCGCCGCCCACAGTCCCCACCGATCGTCCGTCGGCGTAGACCAGCATCTTCGCGCCCGCGCCTTGCGTTGTCGAGCCGCGGGCCTCAAGGACGGTTGCCAAAGCTGCGGCTCTACCCTGGCGAATCGCCTCCAGCGCCGCCTGGAGAACGAGCTCTGTCTCCTCAGACATGATGCCTCCCCGATCTGTGTCCGATGGGGCCAACCGGCTAGCCGTTGCGCTGCTCTAGCGCCTGCAGTACCTTCTCCGGGGTGATCGGCAGCGCATGGATGCGCACGCCGATAGCGTCGGCCACGGCGTTGGCAACGGCTGGTGCGGCCGGTGTCAGGGCAGGCTCGCCGATCCCTTTGGCGCCAAAAGGCCCCACCCCAGTCCCGGACTCAAGAATGATGGCCTGGGTCGAAGGTAGATCCTTGGCCGTTGGGATCAGGTACTCGGATAAGGAGGGTGTCTGGAGGACCCCTTCCCGCACCTGGACCTCCTCCATAAGCGCCCAACCGATGCCCTGCGCTGAGCCTCCCTGGATCTGCCCCTCTACGGCGACCGGGTTGATCGCACGGCCGACGTCGTGGCAGCCGGCGCTCGTCAACACGGTTATCTGCCCCGTCTCCGTATCGACAGCCAGCTCGATGGCGTGCGCGCTGAACGTGAAGTCTGGGAAGAGATCCCCCCGAAGGTTCTCGGGGTCGAGCTGCTGGGTGAAGGGTGCCGTGAACAAAGCCAGGTGTTGGAGCTTCATGCCGTCGGCGGCACACATCTTTGCCACTGTTGCCAGGGGCACGCTCCGCTCTGGATCATCGGCGACGAAGGCCCTACGGTCTGCAAGGTCGATGGCCTCCGGATCGACGTCGAAGTGCTGGGCCGCCCGCTCTACCAGCACCTCACGCACCATCCGCGATGCCTTAAGCGTGGCGTTTCCGGACATGTAGAGCTGCCGGGTAGCCGTCGTTGTGCCGGCCAGCGGCGTGAGCGCTGAGTCGGAGGTGTATACGGTCACATCGTCGAGCGACACACCAAGCACCTCGGCGGCGATCTGGCACAGGCTGTTCGCCTGCCCGGCACCCAAATCAGGGACACCACAGCGGATCACCACCGTCCCGTCCTGCTCGATACCCACCCAGGAGCGGGACGTGTCGTGGAACCACATGATGCGACCATAGCTCTGCAGGGTGGTGGCGAACCCGCGCCCCACCTTCACCGGGCCGCTGTCCGGCACCCTGTCGCCCAGGGCGGCGACCGCCCGCGTCGCCTCCTCCTCTAGCCAGACGGCGCTCTCGATCCTCTGGCCGATGGCGTTCCGGTCCCCGGTCTTGAGGAAGTTCACGCGGCGGAAATCGAGACGATCCATGCCAAGCGCCTTGGCGACCTCGTCCATCTGCTGCTCGTAGGCAACGGCGGCCTGCGCCCCTCCAAAGCCCCGAAAGGCACTGGTGAAGGGGTTGTTGGTGGCCACAGCCTTGGTGTCGACTTTCAGGTTGTCCACCCTGTACGGGCCGCACGAGGTGACGGTAGCATAGAGGGAGACGTAGGGGCTGAGATAGGGATAGGCGCCGGCGTCGGCGATCATCTCAATCTCGGCCGCAGTGATCCGTCCATCCTCCTTGACGCCGGTGCGGTGGGTAATGACGAAGGGGTGCCGCTTAGAGTGAGCCTGAATGGACTCCTCCCGGGTGTAGACGAGCTTCACGGGCCGGAGCGTCGCCTGGGCCAGCAGTGCTAGATAGATCTCGACGGTGATGTCCTCCTTGCCGCCGAACCCCCCGCCGATGAGGGTCCCGCGGACGTGGATCCTGTTGTGAGGCACGCCCACCGCCTCGGCGATGCTCCGAAAGTGCTCCACCACCTGAGTACAGACGCGGATGTTGATCACGTTCTGATCGTCGACCCACGCCACTCCGGCCTCCGGCTCCAGATAGGCGTGGTCGACCAAGGGCATCGAGAAGGTACTCTCGACAATCCTGTCCGCCTCCGCGAAGCCAGCCTGGACATCGCCCTTGCGTATCTTCCAGCTGGCAACGACGTTGTCCGGCTCGTAGACCACCGGCGCTCCAGGCTTCAACGCCTCAGCAGGGTCGAAGACACCGGGTATGGGTTCGTACTCGATCTCGATCAGGTCCAGCGCGCGCTCTGCGATCTCAAGCTCCTCGGCGGCCACGAGAGCAATGGGCTCACCAAAGAACCGTACCCGATCGGAGGCAAGCACCGGGGCCTTGGAGCCCTTGCGCTGCTCCCGCCCTGTCTGCCCAGGCATATCCGTAGCCAGCTGAGCGCCGGGCAG
>JASFVG010000412.1:0-4442 GCA_050049955.1 Anaerolineae bacterium
CTGGGGGGGATGGATCTCCAGGCCCGCTCACAGATTCGGGGCGTGAGCTCCTGGATGTCATGGCTGATGTGGGCATGATTCTGGACGTCAGTCACCTCGCGGACCGGTCGTTCGATGAGGCGGTGGGCTCCTTCCGTGGGCGGGTCATTGCCACGCATGCCAATCCTCGCGCGCTGGTTCCGGGACAACGGCAACTCTCTGACGACATGATCCACCGCCTGACGATAAGGGGCGGCGTCATTGGCATCGTTCCGGCGAATGCGTTTCTGATCGCGGACTGGAGGGCACAGACGGCCACGCTGGGGGATGTGGCAGTGGCCATCGACCACGTCTGTCAGGTGGTTGGGGATGCCGATCACGTCGGCCTGGGCTCAGATTTCGACGGCGGTATCGGGGCGGGCGACACGCCGGAAGCCCTGGATACCGTCGCCGACCTGCATCGGATTGGGCTGGCTCTGGGCAAGTTGGGCTACCATGAGGATCAGATCGAGGCCATCCTGGGGGGCAATTGGCTGAGGGTGTTGCGGAGAACACTTCCGGCCTGATGCGCAAGTTCCCATCTTCTGATGGTGACCGCATGCCATTCGGGTCTCGTCCGGCGTCGATTCGTTTCGATGTGTTCACGCTCTTCCCAGAGATGTTCGGCGGGCCGCTGCAGGCGAGCATGCTCAAGCGGGCTCAGGAGACGGGCAACCTCTCGGTGGTGCTCCACGACATACGCGAGTATGCCACGGACAAGCATCACGTCACCGACGAACCGCCCTACGGCGGTGGCGGGGGGATGGTGATGAAGGCCGAGCCGGTCTTCCACGCGGTGGAGGCGGTCCTGAGCGGTTCGGACCCGGGACAGGATGGCGTGGGCACTGAACCTCCGGTCATCCTGCTAACGCCGCAGGGGCGGCTGTTCTCTCAGGAGATCGCCAGGGAGCTGGCAGGACGCCGGCGGGTCGCCCTGGTGTGTGGAAGGTACGAAGGGGTTGACGAGCGGGTGCGTCAGCACCTGGCGACCGACGAACTCTCCATCGGCGACTACGTGCTCACGGGGGGGGAGTTGGCAGCACTGGTGGTGATTGACGCGGTCACCCGGCTGCTCCCAGGCGTGCTGGGCGATCCGATGGCGGTTGTCGAAGACTCTCACGTAGACGGTCTGCTCGAGGGGCCTCACTACACCCGACCGCGCTCCTTCCGGGGCTGGGAGGTGCCGGACGTTCTGCTTTCTGGGGATCACGGGGCCGTCGCCCGCTGGCGCCGCGAGGAGGCCTTGCGGCGTACATTCGAGCGGCGCCCGGAGCTGCTTGGGCAGGCGAAGTTGACGTCCCAGGATCGGGAGTTCCTGCTGCGCCTGCTGGAGGACGCGCGGCGAGGGGGGAAGTCGTGATCCGGAATCACCAGGGCAGGCACCGGCCCTGGTTTTGCACGTTTTCGGGATTGGAGTATAATCGTTCGCTGCCGCCACCAAGCAGCGACCGCCCTGCGTCTCCGGTGGAGTTTTCCGCGTCTTTCTGCGCGTGAGGGCGTGCCGCGCAAGATGCAACGGTTGGAGAAAGGCTCGGGCGCGGCGGCGCCGGTCGGGGAGCCAACCCTTGACACGTGGGATGTGGCGCTGTTACCGAAGACAAAGCGAGTGCCCTAAGATGTCGTGGAAGTCATTTTGAACCAGGGCAAGGGCCTGAGAGTATACTAGTGATGACAGACCCTGTAGCCGGCTCGGCGTCTCTTCATCCGGAGGACGGCTTGCTTGTCGCCCGCGTGCGTGATGGCGACATCGATGCCTTGGGCAGGCTGTACGAGAGATACAAGATGAAGGTCTACCGGACGGCGACAGCGATCACCCACGATGAGCGTATGGCGGAGGACATTCTTCAAGAGGTCTTCCTGCGTGTGAATCGGTATGCCGACAGCTTTGATCAGGCCCAGCCCTTCGAGCCCTGGCTGTATCGAATCACGGTGAATCTATCGTACAGCTGGGCGAACCGGGCGAAGCGGTGGGTCAACTTCTTTCAGGACGCGATTGAGCGCCTGAAGGCGCCCTCGAGGAAAGACCCTGAGAGGGTGGCTGAGGAGCGTGAACAACTCGAGATCCTGAAGCGAGCGATCGACGGGTTGCCGGATTCGCACCGCGTGGTGGTCATCCTTTACTACCTGGAGGGCTTGGGCGTTCCAGAGGGGACGGTCAAGTCACGCCTCTACTACGCCCGTGAGAAGCTGAAGAGGGCGATGGCGGAACAGCAGGAAGCCGTGCCAGCCGAGGTGGTGTATGACTTCACGTGACGTGTCCCGGACAAGGCTGCAGGACCAGCTTGATGTCAAGATATCCTGGGTGCTCCGGGCGAGCGTGGCAGGTGCCAGGCCGCACCCGCGCGTTTGGGCGAGAATCGTTGAGCGACTAGGAGAAGGTGCCACCCTGGGACGAGCCAGGTACTGGCAGGGGTTTTGGTTCATCTGCAGGGGATTGGCGATGTGGCTTGTGGATGCAGCTGTCGAACCCCCTGCCGAGTTCGCCTACTGCTACAGCCTGGGGTTTCGCCACAGACGCGATCGGGACTATTTGCGCCTGTTGATGTACCATTGCGACCTCCCCATGCCTCTCGTTCAGGCGATGTAACACTTGCTAGATGAAGCCTCTGTGCTATAATCTCAGCCTCTGGCCTAGCCTGTGTAGGCTTCATCCTGCTCCGGCTGGATCTCCGATCTGGTCCGGGAGCGGGGAATTGGGAATCCCCTCGGAGCAACCCCGGTTCTACTGCACCGGCGGTCACAGTTTTGTCTTGTTGTCAAGGCTGCAATCATCGATAAGGGGTACACCATGAACGATCAGCTGGGCAGTCGAGATGGCAATGTCCTTCTCGACCTTCGTGATCTCGTGACTCGCTTCTATACCGATGATGGCGTTGTCCACGCTGTCAACGGTGTTACTTATACTCTGGGCGAGGGCGAGACACTGGGCGTCGTGGGGGAGAGCGGCTGTGGCAAGACCGTGCACGCCCTATCGATCATGCGTCTGATTCCCAGTCCGCCGGGGAAGATCGAGAGCGGTGTAGTGAACTTCGGCGGGCGGGACCTGATGAAGATCGGCGAGCGCGAGATGCGGCACGTGCGGGGAGCGGAGATCGCGATGGTCTTCCAGGACCCGATGACATCTCTCAATCCCGTGCACACGGTTGGCTTCCAGATTATGGAGGCACTCAAGCTTCACCAGGGTATGGGGGACAAGGCAGCTCGCGATCGAGCCGGTGAGCTGCTGGCGATGGTTGGTATTCCAGATGCCCAGCAACGCCTGGACGACTATCCGCACCAGTTTTCCGGGGGCATGCGGCAGCGGGCTATGATCGCGATGGCCCTTTCCTGCAATCCTCAGCTGCTCATCGCCGACGAGCCGACCACCGCTCTGGATGTTACCATTCAGGCGCAGATCGTGGAGCTGGTGAAGCGGTTGCAGGACCGGCTGGGGATGGCCGTGATGTGGATCACCCACGACCTGGGCGTGGTTGCCGGGATGGCCGAGACGGTCAACGTGATGTACGCTGGGTACATCATAGAGCGAGGGGACGTGAAAGCGATATACGGACAGCCGCGGCACCCCTACACGATTGGGCTGCTTGGATCGTTGCCGCGGCTGGATGAGGCCCCGGGCACGAAGCTGACTTCGGTACCAGGCTTGCCGCCTGATCTGCTTGTACTGCCCCCAGGCTGTCCCTTCGCCGAGCGGTGCCCGTATACGGCTGACCAGTGTGTTGAGGCGATGCCTCCGCTGGAGGCGACAGATAGGGAAGATCACACCGCGGCCTGCTGGCGGTGGGAGTACGTCGCGGGGAGGATGGAGTAATGGCCGAGCGCAAGGAGGCTATAGTCGAAGTACGCGAACTCAGGAAGTACTTTCCGATAAGGCGAGGCATACTCCAGCGTCACGTGGGTGATGTGAGGGCAGTGGATGGGGTCAGCTTCAACATCTACCAGGGAGAGACACTGGGGCTGGTGGGTGAGACTGGAAGTGGCAAGACCACGGTTGGACGGACGATGCTGCGCCTCTACGAGCCAACCGACGGTGAGATCATCTTCGAGGATAGCGACCTGGCCAAGCTGACCGACAGCCAGATGCGCAGCATGCGGCAGCGCATGCAGATCATCTTCCAGGATCCCTACGCGTCGTTGAACCCACGTATGACCGTAGGCGGTATAGTAGGAGAGCCACTAGAGGTCCATCGGGTGGCTCATGGCAAGGAGAAGCGAGAACGCGTACAGGAGCTGCTGCGGTTGGTGGGCCTGAACCCATACTTCGTCAATCGCTACCCCCACGAGTTCTCCGGGGGACAGCGGCAGCGCATTGGCATTGCCCGAGCACTGGCGCTGAATCCAGATCTGATCGTCTGCGACGAGCCGATCTCCTCGCTAGACGTGTCCATTCAGGCCCAAGTGGTCAATCTGCTTGAGGATCTGCAGGA
>JASFVG010000413.1:0-4429 GCA_050049955.1 Anaerolineae bacterium
TAGACGTCTTCGCCGACCGAGTCATGATGCGGCTGAACTCGTTCACCGGCCGATTGGCGGTGCTCGCTTCGGAGGAGCAGAAGAACCTCATCCACATCCCAGCCGGGTACAAGACTGGCAAGTATGTGCTGGTCTTTGACCCGCTGGATGGCTCCTCAAACGTCGACGTCAACGCGACCGTCGGTACCATCTTTGCCATCTATCTCCGAAAGAGCAAGGAGGGGCCGGGCACGCTTGAGGACTGCCTGCAGAGGGGACGGAGTATGGTCGCAGCCGGCTACATCATCTACGGCTCCAGTACGATGATGGTGTATACCACTGGGCAGGGCGTGCACGGCTTCACCCTCGACCCAGCGCTCGGGGAGTTTCTCTTATCCCACCCCAATCTGCGGATACCGCATCCACCGAGATACTACAGCACCAACCATGCCTACGAGAAGTACCGGTCGGAAGGCATGCGGCGGTTCACTCGGTGGCTCCAGGGGATGGATGAAGAAGACCCACGAAAGCCGCTCTCGGAACGCTACATCGGTGCGCTCGTGGCCGACTTCCACCGGAACATGCTCAAGGGCGGCATATTCTACTATCCGACCGACTCCAGGTACCCGAGTGGGAAGTTGCGCTTGATCTACGAGGCCAACCCGCTGGCCTTCATCGCCGAACAAGCTGGTGGATACGCGTCAGACGGCAAGAACTGCATTCTCGACATTGAGCCAGTTGAACTGCACCAGCGCACCCCACTTTTCATCGGCAACGAGCAGCTGGTAAGGAAGGCCGAGGAGTTCATGGTCAACTTTGATGACTGAGATCCGCTCTTGAATCAAGCAAGAAGCCAACGAGAGGAGGAAGCAACGTGAATGAACAGGTGAACATACTCGGGCTGAAGGAGTGTACCGTCGATGAGCTTAGGGACCTGGCTAGAGACTGGGACGTGTCGGGCTACAGCAATCTCAAGAAAGACGACCTGATCCTGAAGCTGCTCCAGGCCAAGACCGAACGGGATGGCCTAATCTTCGGCGGCGGCATACTGGACGTCATCGACGACAACAAGGGATACCTGCGACCGGACGAATACAAGCCAAGCCCGAACGACATCTACGTCTCTTCGTCGCAGATCCATCGATTCGGATTGCGGACCGGCGACATGGTGCTCGGCCAGGTGCGGCCACCGAAGGAGAATGAGAGGTACTACAGCCTCTTGCGGGTAGAGGCCGTCAACGGCGATGATCCGGACCACGCCAAGCGTCGCCCCCACTTCGAGTCCCTCACACCGATCTTCCCCAACGAGCGCTTCATGCTGGAGTACCCGCGCGGGAATCCCACGACTCGGCTCGTGAGCATGATCACGCCGGTGGGGAAAGGCCAGCGTGGTCTCATTGTTTCCCCGCCCAAGGCGGGCAAGACTACGGTCCTCAAGCACATCGCCAACGGGATCACCGATAGCCATCCGGAGGTCCACCTGATGGTGGTGCTGATAGGCGAGCGGCCGGAAGAGGTCACGGATATGGACCGTTCGGTCGATGCCGAGGTGATCAGCTCGACGTTTGACGAGCATGCCAGAAGCCACACCCAGGTCGCGGAAACCGCGCTCGCGCGCGCCAAGCGCTTGGTGGAGGGCGGAGCGGAGGTAGCCATCCTCCTCGACAGCATCACTCGCCTGTCCCGCGCCTACAACCTCGTGGTGCAGCCGAGCGGCAGAACACTCTCCGGTGGGCTTGATCCCGCTGCACTGTACCCGCCGAAGCACTTCTTCGGGGCAGCGCGCAACATCGAGTTTGGCGGGAGTCTGACGATCGTCGCCACCTGCCTGGTCGACACCGGCAGCCGGATGGACGATATGATCTACGAGGAGTTCAAGGGCACGGGCAATATGGAACTCCACCTGAGCCGGAGGCTGCAGGAGAGACGCATCTTCCCCGCCTTTGACATTGAGCGCTCCGGCACGCGGCGCGAGGAACTCCTACTCGACGACGAGACGCGTCAGAAGGTGTGGCTGATGCGCCAGCGCTTCCTGGATTCCCAATCGTCCGGCTATACCCAGGCCCAAGCTATGGAGGAGCTGCTCCAGGTACTGCGAAGCACGAAGGACAACGAGGAGTTCCTGAACCTCTTCGTCTAGCACCCAGGAAGCATAGGCCGACAGCCCTGCAACTGGCGCCTCTTGAGATCGCTGTCTTCGGAAGTGGCTTAAATGGCAGTCATCACGAATTCCCTGACCGCGCCAGCCACCTGCTGGGGTTGCTCCAACATGACCATGTGACCCGCGCCCTCAACGGTCACCAGCCGGGCCTCAGGGATCTGCTCAACCAAGTAGCGGGAGTACTTGATCGGCGTTAGCCGGTCAGCTAGGCCCCCGACGACCAACACCGGCACCCCCATGCCTCCCAGGCGATCCATGATGTCGAAGCGATCGCAGGCCAGGAAGTCCCCCCTGAGTACACTGGGACCAGTCTCTCTGAGGGCCGTTCGGCCTAGTTGCATCAGTCCCGGATTGGCGTCAGGGGACCAGGCATACTCGGTGATCAGGCCAGTCGCCCCCTCAAAGTCCGTCTCGATGCCCTCCAGAATGGATGGAGCGACGCGCAGTCTTGCACCAGTCCCCACCAGCACCAGGGCGGACACCCGGCTACCTCTCTCCAGAGCCATCGTCTGCGCGATGGCGCCGCCCATCGAGTGGCCCACAATGACCGCCTGATCCACGTCAACGGCATCGAGGAAGGCCACGACAGTCTCCACGTAGCAGTCAATGGTGTCGCACCCCGGTCCTACTGACCGTCCGTGGCCGGGCAAATCCAGCGTGTAGACTGAGACACCCGACATCCGGCGCAGCTGGGGCGGCCAGTGCAGGCGCGACCCCCCTGCCCCGTGTACGAGCACCAGTTTGGGTCTATCCTCTGGGCCCCGCTGCAGCGTGTAGAACAACTCTCCCAAAGTGGTCTCCACGTGAGGCACGCAGGATCCTCCTATCTCCTCTCCCGGCCTATCAGGCGCCATTGCGGCGCAACTGCGCCTGCCTACAGCCTAGCCGTTGGGAGCGTCTCCATTCTCTCACCCCGCAAGGCCAGACGCAGAGCCTTCCGATCATCCCACGGGTATTCCGTTGAGCCAAAGCACATGCTTTGCTCGTGACCTTTGCCGCAGGCAATCACCACATCGCCCGCGCCCGCCAGCTGGCAAGCCGTCTGGAGCGCAGCACCCCGATCTGGCACCAAGAGAAGGTCAGTTCCAGGTCGCTTCCCTTGATCCCTGGCGGCCTTGGCGCTGTCAGCCATGATCACCTCCAAGGACTCCGTGCGCGGATCCTCGGCCGTGACAATCACCACATCAGCGAGCTGCCCGGCGATGCGTCCCATCATCCGGCGCTTCTCTCGGTCGCGAAGGCCAGCGCAGCCGAAGACAACGATCAGACGCCCCTCCTCGCTGACCATCCCCCGCGCAGCCTTCAGGGCCTGTGTCAGCGCATTGGGCGTGTGAGCGAAATCAACAAGTGCAAGGAAGTCCTGCCCCTCGTCAATCACCTCCATGCGACCAGGCACCAGCCGGACTGAGGACAAACCCACGGCTATCAAGTCGGGAGGACAACCCAGCGCCAAGCCAGCCGCCGCAGCTGCCAGAGCGTTGTACACGTTGTAGAGCCCCACAAGGGCGGTCTCCACCAGTACGTCGCCCATTGCCGTACATAGCTTGAAGCGGGTCCAGTCAGGACCGAGCTCTATCTCTTCGGCAGTCACGTCCCCGTCCCGATCAACGGCGTACACGACATGCCGCTCCGCGGGTAGCGGCCTGAGGTACCGAAAGGAGTCGTCATCGCGATTGAGGACCGAGGCCTTTGAAATGCCTGGCTTCCTGTAGGAGTCCTTGAGACCCGCAAGAAGCCTGCTCTTCGCCTGCCGGTAGGCCGCCACGGATCCGTGGTAGTCGAGGTGTTCGTGTGTAACATTGGTGACTACCGCTACGTCGAAATCGCAGCCAGCCACGCGGTGTTGAGCCAGCCCGTGCGATGTGACCTCCAGAACGGCGTGCGTCGCTCCGCCCTCAACCATCTGAGACAGATGCCGCTGAATCTCTGGCGGATCGGGGGTCGTCGTATGGAGGCCGGTCCCGACTTCGATCTCGCCCTGTCGACCCGATTCCCCTGAAGGAATGACGGCCCGTACGGTGCTAACCATGCCCACCGATGCCCCGGCGGCCTGTAGGATGGCGTGAATGAGGCTGACGGTTGTCGTCTTGCCGTCTGTGCCAGTGACGCCGACCAGCGTCAATGCCCGCGAGGGAAAGCCGTACCATGCCGCACACGACCATCCCCAGGCCTCGCGCGAACTCGGGACGGAGACGTAGGATAAGCCATCTACAGCGGGTCGCAGCTCTGCGGGCGGAAGCTCGCCGATCACGGCGACCGCCCCGTTCGTCACGGCCTCCCCGATGAAGC
>JASFVG010000414.1:0-4405 GCA_050049955.1 Anaerolineae bacterium
GAATGCTGCTCCTTGGACTAGGCGCGGTGGCCCAGGGTGGGGAAGAAGCGCCCATCTCGCTGCCATGGTGGGCTATGGCTGGGGGCGGACTCGCCGCGCTGGGCGTCGTGGCGGCGACGACGATCCAGCTGATTGGCGTCTGGCCGAATCTAAGAGCATACCGGACCTTCGATCTCGTGATTGTGTTGGGAACCCTTTGTCTACCGTTCCTGTCGCCGATACCGATCAAGCTTCTCGGCCTCGATCCTGTCGACTATGGCCCGCCGACCATCTATTACTCGGGCGCGATTGCCCTAGGGGTGCTCGCGATCTCAGCTATCGTAGGCCTTCTCTGGAGCTGGCGCCGGTGGAGTATCGTGGCTGCTATACACTACGCCATACTCATTGTCCTGTTCACCACGGTGTTCACCAACGGCACCGGTATCGCCAGTGGTATGGTTGGCTCGATGGGGTATTGGCTTGCTCAGCAGGGCGTTCAAAGAGGTGATCAGCCCTGGTACTACTATCTCGTCGTAGTGCCGCTCTACGAATACTTGCCCCTGGTACTCGCGACCGCGACTTCGGGCTACCTAGTCGTGCGCGCTGCTGTCAGGAGGCCTTTCCCTTGGAGGTCATCGGAAACCGATCCTGGGCTTGAGCCCGTGCTCGGGACTGACAGAGTCTTTGTTCCCTTCGCTCTGTGGTGGATGGCCATGGCCTGGGTCATATACTCCTACGCGGGTGAGAAGATGCCTTGGCTGACCGTGCACCTGGCCCTCCCGATGGTGCTGCTCGGGGCCTGGGGGCTTGGACGGTTTGTCGAGGCCATCGACTGGGGGGGGATTCGCAGGAGCCGGCTCTGGTTGCTGGCGCTCCTGGCGGTCCCGCTGGCCATGGCGAGTGGCGGAACCATCTATGCGCTATCCCAGGGTGTGTTCCAGGGCTCCACACTCGCAGAGCTGAACGTGACCGGCCAGTTCCTCGGCAGCCTGGTCGCGGTGATTGGGCTCTGCGCTGCGCTGATGGCGGTGATCCGGCGATCCAGTTCTTCTCGTGTCGGTCGCAACGCTCTGGTTGTCTTGCTGCTTGTCGTGCTTGCGGTGCCGGTCCTACTCACGATACGCCACAGCTGGCACTTCTGCTATGTCAACTACGACTACCCCATCGAGCATCTGGTCTATGCGCACTCGGGCCCGGCCGTGAAAGAGACGATGGACGAGATTGAGGAGCTTTCACGCCGCGTGGTCGGCGGCCCGAGGCAAATCGAGGTCGCCTACGGCGCGGATGGATCCTGGCCTTTCCACTGGTACCTTCGCAACTATGAGAATGCCGTCTTCTACGGTGAGAATCCCACTCGGGAGCAGATGAATGCCCCGGTGGTCATTGCTGGTCGGCAAGAATGGGACGCGGTGGCGCCATATCTGGCCAACGAGTACATCGTCAACACTTACACCTATCTCTGGTGGCCGATGGAGGACTACAAGAACCTGACGTGGCAGCGCATCAGAGCTGCACTGGCCGATCCGAAGATGCGGAGCGCGCTGTGGAACATCTGGTACGACCGTGACTACCGCCTCTATGACGAGGTCACCGGCAAGGTGCATCGGCTGGATGAATGGCCGCTCAGGAGCGAGTACCGATTGTACGTCCGCCGGGATGTGATCGGTCAGATATGGGACCGCGGCTATCTGGGTCCCTTGGAGCTGGAGGATCTCGAGCCATACTCGGAGAATCGCTTGGAGCTGGTTCCGAGACATGTATTCGGGGTGCAGGGGTCGGGACGCGCTGAGTTCCAGAGCCCTCGTGGCATCGCCATCGGGCCCGATGGGTCCGTGTACGTCGCTGACGCTGGGAACCACCGCATCCAGAGGTTCACCGCCGACGGAGAGTTCCTCGACATATGGGGAGGCCGATCCCTCGCGGACGAGGAATTGGGCGCGGCTCGGGGCTTCAATGAGCCCTGGGACGTGGCCGTGGCACCGGATCCCGACGTGGGCACGGGGGCAGGTAGCGTATACGTGGCCGACACCTGGAACCATCGCATACAGAGACTTGACGCTGACGGGAATCCCGTTGCCGCGTGGGGATACTTCGGGGAGTTTGGTCCCGACGACGGAGAGGAAGGACAGAGCGCATTCTACGGCCCGCGCGGCGTGGCCGTAGGTTCACCTGCGCTTCCCGGCTCGGGTGGCCGGCGGCTGGTCTATGTGACGGACACCGGCAACAAGCGTGTGCAGGTCTTCGGTCCGGAAGATGACTTTGCCTTCCAGTGGGGCGGAGGGGGCGCAGTCGGGGGGTATCTCGACGAGCCAGTGGGGATCGCCCTCGGTCCCAAGGGGAACGTGTACGTGGCAGACACGTGGAACCGACGCGTACAGGTCTTCGATGGCGCGGGAGCGTTCCTGCGGCAATGGCCGATACGCGGATGGGACACCAGCCTGCCGGAGGAGAAACCCTACCTGGCGGTCGACGGTCAGGGCCACGTCTACGTCACGGACCCTGGCTACTACCGCGTGCTAGTATTCGACGCCGACGGGAGTTACCTGCTGTCCTTTGGGCACTACGGCACCGATGACCAGTCTTTCGCTCTCCCTCAGGGCATTGCAGTGGCGGAAGATGGCACCATCTACGTCACCGACGCCCACGCCCACCGGGTACTGATCTTCGATCCCATCGACTTCGAGCAGCTCGGCGACTAGTCTAGCTGCCCCCAAGCGAACGCGGAACCATGCGGAGACAGCCGACATGACGCTCGGTCAAGCGCACGCTGCAGCTCTGCTCGACGGCTCCCGCCTTATCGCGGAGAGCTGTGCGCGGGCAGGAGCAGACGTGTTTGTCGGCTATCCGATCACGCCCGCCAGTCTGATCTACGGTTACGCGAGCCGCCGTTTCCCCGCCGTGCTTCCGGCGCCCGACGAGATCACTGCCCTGCAGTGGATGGCAGGCCTCTCGGCCACTGGTCACCTGCCAGTTAGCGCCACCTCATTCCCGGGCTTAGCCCTCATGGTGGAGTCGATCAACATGGCCTTCATGATGGAGTTGCCAATGCTGATCATCCTCGTCCAGCGCCTGGGCCCGTCCACGGGCACAGCAACCGCGGGATCCCAAGGTGACCTGCGCCTATTGCACGGGATCATCTCCGGTGGCTATCCGCTGCCCGTCCTCTCCATAGCCGACCTCGGTGACTGCTGGGGTCTTCCACCGCTGGCGCTTCAGACAGCGGTCGACCTGCGTACGCCGGTCGTTCTTCTCACATCGAAGGAGATGGTGATGACGCAGCGCTCCGTTGGCCTGGAGAGCCTCCACGACATCCAACCCGTGAAGCGGATGTCCTACCACGCCTCGTCATCATATCGTCCCTACGCGGCTGATGACCGGGAGACGCCGGCCTTCCTGCCCCTTGGTAGCAAGGATCATCAGGTGCGAATGACGGCCAGCACCCACGACCGACGTGGTATCCTCCAGCACTCGAGTGCCGAAGCGCTGGCCAACACGCGGCGGCTGTGGGCCAAGGTTACGAGGAACACCCCCGTGATCTACCGCCTTGATGAAGCCGAGGGCGCCACGACACTGATCGTCACCTACGGCATCACCTCTGGCGCGGCCTCAGCCGCAGTCGAGCACCTCACCCTAATGGGCCAACCCGTCTCTCTACTCGTGGTCGGTACGCTCACGCCTGTCCCGCCGGTTTACTACGAGATCATCGACCGGTATTCGCGCGTGGTCTTCGCCGAGGAGAACCTGCAGGGCCAGTTCGCGTCGCTTCTGTTCGGCGCACGATGCCCAGCGGGAGCGACGCTGGTAGGGGACATTGGGCACATGGTGAGGCCGGAGCAGATCGTGAGAGAGGTGCTGCGGTGAGCGTGTTCCTGAGAAAGGCCGAATTCCCGTACTGCAAGGGCTGCGGGCATCACCTCATCGCTCGCAACACCGTCCGGGCCCTCGAGAACATGGAGCAAGATCCCCTTGACGTGGTGTTGGTGACCGACATAGGCTGCCACGGCATCGTGGACTCTAGCTTTGCCACGCACACGATCCATGGGCTGCACGGTCGTTCCGTCGCGCTGGGCAGCGGCATTGCGATGGGGCTACCGGCTGACAAGGACGTGATTGTGTTTGTCGGGGATGGTGGCGCCACCATCGGACTGCAGCATCTTCTGGAGGCAGCACGCCTCAACGCGGATGTGACTGTGATTGTTCACAACAATATGGTGTACGGGATGACGGGCGGGCAGCCAAGCGGCCTAACACCTTGCGGACTTCGTACCGCCATCACCCGGGAGGGCAGCCCGTATCTCCCTCACGACCTATGTCGGCTTGTTCACGACGCCGGGGCTCCCTACGCTCGCCGCGTGCTCGGGAGTGGCGACTTCTCCACTGCGCTTCAAGAGGCACTGACTGTTGAGGGGTTCGCGCTCGTGGAGGT
>JASFVG010000415.1:0-4403 GCA_050049955.1 Anaerolineae bacterium
CGTCATCAGGGCAGCGCCCTTTCCCCGATTCTGCTCGTGTCTCAAGACCGTGGCCCCCGCTCTCGCAGCCACGCTGGACGTTTGGTCCCGGGAGCCATCATCCACAACGAGCACGGGCAAGTGGCGGCGGGCCAACTCGACAACGCGTCCGAGACGGGGCCCTTCGTTCCAGGCCGGGATAAGCGCTAGAATGGCTCTCTCAGGCATTGGGGCACCCCAAAGAAAAAAGCCAAGAGGCTGAGGGTACTCCTCAGGTTACCTCTTGGCTGGACCGTCTCAGACCGTCATTGAGAGCGGGCGACGGGACTCGAACCCGTAACCTTTTCCTTGGCAAGGAAACGTTCCACCAGTTGAACTACGCCCGCCAACTGCAATCCATTATAGCACGGATTTCGGAGGGAGGCAAGTGCCAGCGCTAGAAAGGGCAAGTACCGACGCGCATTGCGTCGACCGGGTGGTGGAACCACGAGAAGGCACGCTGGTTGGCGCGCTAGTCGGCGAGTGCCCGACGCGGAGGGGCGGCCGGGCGTGGAATACCGTGCGGAGGCGGGCGCTCGGCCAATTGACTTACCTCCTACATTGGAGTAGTATTGGCCCCAGGGAGGCTGGCGGTGGCACGTCGGAAGGGCAAGCACGTTTCGGTGGACTACAAGGGGACTGGAGGCGCAGGCCCTGCCATCTCGCGCGTCCTGGTGGTGGTTACGTGCATCGCTGGAGTGGCCGCGCTGATACCTGGTTTCAAGCTGGGCTCCTCACACACGGTCGGCTCAGCGGCAGAGCCCGGTGGCATAACCATTCCGTCGTCTACTGCGTCGAGTTCGGAGGTTTCGGATTCTGGTCTTGTCCAGCCTGACGCCACCTCGTCGGCCGCCCAGATGCCAACGCCCTCCGTTCCTCACATCGGCATCGTCTCAGGGCACTGGGGGCACGATGACGGTGCATCGTGCTCAGATGGCCTGACGGAGGCTGAGGTTAACCTGGACGTGGCGCGGCGCGTCGTCCGCTCACTGCGCGACCTGGGCTACCGGGTTGACCTGCTGGAGGAGTTTGACTCGCGGCTAGAGAACTACCAGTCCGATGCCCTTGTTTCCGTCCACGCGGACTCGTGCCAGCAGTTCCCAGACGCTTGGCCTCCCCCTACGGGCTTCAAGGTCGCCAGCGTAGTGGATAGCGCGGTTCCGGAAGAGGAGGACCGCCTGGTTGCTTGCATCACCGAGCGCTACGGCGAGCGCACGGGCCTCGATTTCCACGCCAACAGCATCACCGGCCATATGACGCAGTACCACACGTTCTACGAGATCCATGCGCAGACGCCGGGTGCCATCATCGAGACCGGCTTTCTCTGGCTTGATCGGGTGCTTCTGACGGAACAACCGGACCTGGTGGCTCAGGGCATCGTCGACGGCATCATCTGCTTTCTCGAGGAATGACGGAGTCACCCTTCCTGGGTGCGCTTGGTGATGCGCCAGAGGTTGGTGCGCACCTGGTCTTGCTCCGGACCAAGCTGCCTTAGGAACGTCTGGACCTGCGCGCGTCTAGACTGCGTTTCCCGTGGACACGACGGCCGTCCAGGGTATCCCGCGGCCTGTGCGAGGCGGAGCAACTCCTTCTCGGCGACGTAGATCAGGGGCCGAATGACGGTCACCGTGTCGTCGAAGAAGGCCACTCGGGGCTCCATCGTTCTCAGTTCCCCGTTGAACAAGAGGTTCATTAGCGTCGTCACGGCTGCATCATCGGCATGGTGGCCGAGTGCCAGCTTCCCACATCCTAGCTCAGAGGCGGCGATGAAGAGGGCCTTGCGCCGGTTCCAGGAGCAACGAAAGCAGGTGAGCGGCAGCGGCTCCTCTGGCGGCAGTGCCAAGGGGACGACGTGGTGGTCCACATTGAGGCCGTCGAGCCAGGGTTCGAGATCCGTACGCACGTCCGGGAGACCAGCCTCGGTGCCGTCGACGTGGATGGCCAGCAGGTCGTAGTCGTAGGGCACCCGGCGACGGTGTCGTAGCAGCAGTTCCAACAGGGCACGGCTGTCCTTCCCGCCGGAGACGGCCACGGCCACCCGATCCCCGTCATCGATCAGCGCGAACTCGCCGATGGCTCGCGTTGCGTCCTTGAGCAAGAAGGACGCGACCCGCTCGAGGCGGTTACCGGACACCGCGGTTCCGCCGGCGCTTCGAGCCCTCGCCGCTACAGGGCCAGACATGCCTCCGCCGCCAGCCAGAACAGCCTCTCGCGGACTGACTTCTGGTTGATCCAGTCTCGATCATCCCATTCATGACTGCTGACGTCGTCGCCGGCGTAGAGTATCTGAGCAAGAACGACGCCCCGGAAGCGTGCCACGGCGAAGAAGGACGCGGCCTCCATCTCCACGGTCAGGCAGCCCTCGGATCTCCGAAGCTGGACTTTGGCAGGCGTCTCCCTGTAGGGCGCATCGGTGGTCCAGGTCTTGGCGACGAGGTACTGCAACCCGTGCACCTGGAGGGTGCGCTCGATCGCGGCGACGCCTTCCGGGCTAGCCTCGACTTCGCGGCTTGGCGGGAGGTAGTGGTAGGAGGTGCCCTCGTCCCGGACGGCGATGTGTGGGATGATGAAGTCCCCAACAGCGATGTCCCTGTCGAGGACGCCGGCGCCACCGCAGGCGATGAACTTCGTACACCCGAGTGCTATCGCCGTCTCCAGCATGCCGGCCGCCACGGGTCCGCCCACACCCGGGTGGAAGACGGCCAGCCGTTGGCCATCCCACGCCAGCTCGTGGAAGCGATGAACAGCGTCCTCCCAGCTTTCCTCATAGATCGTCTTGAGTGCTCCTTGCTCCGCAAGCCCATCGATGACCTCACGAAAGAAGCAGATGACGCAGTGTTCCGGTACGTCGGCTGGCGGTATGAGCCGGTCGGGCTCGATAATGGCCTGCGCCGCGGCATCAAACTCCAGGATTGGGTAGTCCTTTCGCAAGTACGCTGCTCCCCAGAGAGAAATCCGACCGGCTACAATCCCAGCTGGGATCGAGCCACCATTCTCTTGTCCTCGGCGAACGGCCGGTCAGTAGGCCCGGGCACATGCACCACGAAGTGGAAGTAAGCCGGTGAACTGGACAGGAAGGTGTGTGCTTCGCCGGGCTCGACGACCGCCACGTCGCCGGCCTCGAGCCGCACGGTCTGCTGCTCCACGCGCAGGAATGAGGTTCCGCGCGCTATCAGGTAGACCTCAGTCAAATGTTGGTGGAGATGGGGCTCATCAACACCGGCGTTTGCATAGCCCAAGGCGACGGCTAGACTCGAGTTCCACGGTCCCACAGACCAGCCCTTTCTGGCGGTCGGATCGGCTTTCTCGACGCGCATCGGTCATTCGACCTCCCGGCCCTCGTACTGCCGCCGATAGTAGTCTTGGTAGTGCTGACCGTTCTTGATGGGGCGCCACCACCATTCATTATCAACGTACCAGCGGACAGTGCTTTCGATGGCCTCCTCGCATGTGTGGCCAGGCTCCCAGCCCAGACCACGGATCTCGGTCAGATCGACGGAGTAGCGGCGGTCGTGGCCGGCCCGGTCGCGTACCGGCTGAATGAGACTTTCGGGCTTGCCCAGCAGTCTGAGGATCAGACGCGTCATCTCGATGTTGGGCATCTCGGAGCCGGTGCCTACGTTGTAGACGCCGCCGATCGTGCCCTTATGCAGCACAAGGTCGATGGCCTCTACGTGATCGATGACGTAGTGGTAGTCGCGCACCTGGAGACCGTCACCGTACAGGGGAAGGGGTTGATCGTCTATCGCGTTGGTGGTGAACAGCGGGACGACCTTCTCAGGATACTGGTACGGCCCGACGTTGTTTGCCCCCCGGGTGATGGTGACAGGCAGGCCGTATGTGATGAAGTAGGCGTGTACCATAAGGTCGGCGCTGGCCTTGCTGGCGGCGTACGGGCTGCGAGGGGCCAGAGGGTCGGTCTCCTTAGAAGAGCCCTGTGGAACGTGACCATAGACCTCGTCGGTGCTCACCTGGTGGTAGCGCTCCAGCCCAAACTCACGCGAGGCCTCCAGCAGGTTGTACGTACCGAAGACATCGGTCTTGATGAAGGCATCGGGTTCCAGGATTGAGCGGTCGACGTGGGTCTCGGCGGCGAAATTGACGATGGTGTCGACTTCGTGAGCACGGAGGGTGTCCGCGATACTGTCAGGCGCACAGATATCGCCCCTGACGAAGGCGTAGCGGTCGCCGAAGTCTGCCTCGACATCCTTGAGGTTATCCAAGTTGCCGGCATAGGTCAGCTTGTCGTATACCACGACCCGGTAGTCGGGGTGGTTCTCAAGCATGTAGCGGACGAAATTGGAGCCAATGAAGCCGGCGCCGCCGGTAATCATCAGGTTATGCATAGGGATCTCCTGTATTTCGGGATGATGGCCGATGATGGC
>JASFVG010000416.1:0-4383 GCA_050049955.1 Anaerolineae bacterium
ACGTCGGCTGGGCAGTCCATAGGGGGTGGGCGTGGTCTCGGCGAGAGACTGTCGGGTGCGTCACCGCAAGCCGCTGACACCGCACCTGCTCCCAGCCCCGGATAGCGGTCCTGCGCTTGTTCCAGCATCGCTGACCGGATAGAGGGCCTGTACGGAGAAAGCGCCGATCAGTCAGGAAGTGTGCCCGGCGTGGGCGGGTATCGCTCAAAGAAGTCCTGACTGCAGTCGTCGGTGTCAGCCCTGGGCGGACGGCGCTCCAGCGAGCGCTCCTTCTCCGTGATTCCTGGATGCGGTATGACGCCGGGGTAGTCGCCGTCGCCATAGGTGATCACATCGATGGGAACAGCTTCCGCGTCCAGCAGGTACACCTCGTCGCCAGCGTTTCCCAGGGCCAGGCCGAATCCATCCCACGAGCCGGCTGGCTCCATGTTGGGCACCGAGGCATCATCGCGGTGGCGATCAACGAGGAACTCGTAGTCAGGCGTGAAGGCCACGTCGTTCGCCTGGTGGGCCACCACGATCACGCCCTCAGCGACCAGCAGGGACCCGGTCGGGAACCGATACAACCCACTCCCGTACTCGCCCCCCTGCGCCACGTCGCCCAGATACCATCCCGATAGGTCGACGTGCTGTGTCGTCGGGTTATAGATCTCAACCCACTCACGGCCGGCATCGTTGCCGTCGGGATCGTACATCACCTCGCTGATCAGCAGGTGTCCCTGCGGCAGCTGGTGGTTCCAGTCGTACTCGAACAGTTCCTGCAGCGCATCGAACACGCCCGGAGATCGTACCTGAAGCGCCATCTCCCGGTTGATCTTGTTCGAGGCCTCGCTGCCATTGATGCTCCCCACGTGGACGACCTTCCCCTCTGGTCCCAGATCGACCAGCACCATCTTGTTGTGGATTCCGAACTCGGTAGGGTCGCCGAGGTGAGCACTTAGGTCGAGTCCCTCGGTTTGGGCGATCTCATTGACGTAGGCTGCCGCCTCGATGTTCTCGGCCAGCGAGAACCCCTCGATGTCGAAGTCGCCGCCGTTGAGAAGCACCCTCACCTGAGCACCCCGTCGAGCGGCCGATATGTACGACTCCAGGCGCAGGTTGGGATCCTCCGCCGGGTTCCCGCCCCACTGGCGATGCTCGTACAACTGCTCCACCAGCACTTTGTCACCGGCGCCGGCCCGTGCCACAAGACCCAGCAAGCCATCGCTGCCCCGGAGCGCGGCCTCTGGGGCGGTTACCAGTTCGAGCTCCGTTCCAGGGGCTGTCACCGTGTTGGAGAATCGGACCGTGTAGGTTACCCAGTCCTCGCCAGGATCGAGCGCGAAATCGGGCGAGGGCAGGCCATAGCCGTACGGATTATCCGCTGCCCACAGGGTGACGTCGTCGTGGTTGGCTGGATCACAGTCGGCTTCAAACACCTGCACCGCACGCGCCACGATCTCCGGCGCGTCCGTCACCACCACAACGCCCCGCGAGCCACCGGTGCCGTTTGCGCGGTCGTCGCCCGCCATGCCGGTGTGGGTCAGATTCTGCGAGCCCAGCAGCAATCGCTCCCGGTCGACGACGACGAACTTGGCGTGCAGAAGGGTGTAGCGGTCGTACACGCCGTGGTCGTCATCGGTGAACATGAAGGCGCATGTGCCCCGCCCAGTGGCGTGCAGCTGTTGACATGCCCAGAGCTCCTGATCCTCCAGGCCGCCGGCCGGTTCGCCCTCCAGCAGTACGGTGACGGTGACGCCTTGCTGGGCCCGCGCCACTAGTTCGGTCACCAAGTGGTAGTGCTCCAGCGTATAGGCCTCCAGCTCAATGGTCTCCCGCGCCGAGCGGATGGTATCCACGAACAACTGGTAGGCGTTGTCGGGCGCGACGCCCACAGTTACCGTACCGCTCACAGCCAACGCTGTCTGGAAGAACTGCTCCAGGTCCCATCCAGGATAGCGAACGCGCCGACCGTTCCAGGTGTCATCCGGGTGCTGGGCCCAATCGGCCGCCGCATCCGTATCCTGGAGCGGCAGGCCTGTCTGCTCGTAGGGGGAGCGGTAGAGCACCTGTCCCCGCTCTGGGAAGCTGCTGCCCTTATAGGGCTCCACTCCCAGCCCGCGCCAGCCGTCGATGTCCGTCAACCCCTTCTTGTAGACCAGCGTGTCTCTCACGATGCCGTCAGCGTCCCGTAGTACAACCTCGTCTCCGGCGTTGGCAAAGCGGGGCCAGCCAGGGAGTTCATAGTCCGGGTCGAAGCCAAACGAGGCCGCGAAGTAGATCGCGCTTCGGGCCAGCCAGAGCCGCTGTTTGGAAGCCATCTCCACGTCCGGCAGCTCTGCACACCGCCAATCGGCCGCCCCAACTTTGCAGAGAGTCCATCCCGTCAGGTTCTCGCTCTCGTCTCCGCCGTTCAGCAGTAGCACGGCTTCGTCGTAATCCAGGTATTGCTGCCCGTCGTATAGCACGGCTTCTATGATCACCCCGTATGCCGGCGGCCGATACCCGCGAACGAGAGATGGAAGGTAGGTTCGCTCAAGCGAGTCAGCGATGGTCGTCAAGCTGGCGCTGTTGTTGGCGTAGAGGGTCTCCGTGGTGGAGGTCGTGGCAGTGACCACGTTGACGAAGGTATCGCAGGCCGTGTCGCTGACCCGCCCGGAGACGGCGAGGACGCAGACCCTGTCCCCAGGGACCTCTCCCAGGTGCCACACCAGATCGGACCCCTGGGCTGTGAAGATGAAGCTACTGGTCTGGGTGATGAAGTCGACCGCGCTGGGCAGACTGTCGGTCAACACGGTTCGGGTCGCGGTGGTCGTACCGGCGTTGCTGAGGGTGATCGAGTAGGTTATGAGCTCCCCTGGCCGAACTGCAACGGGCCCGCTCTTCGCAACCACAAGGTCGGCCGCGGGGACTGGCGGGAGCTGGTAGCACGAGTTCTGCGCTTTCGGCGTGCCGTTGATCGGATCACCGTTGGCATCCCCGCCACTGCGGGTGATGCCGTCGTTGGTACACCAGTTGTCGTCGCTGTCGGCGGCAGCGGGGTCGATCCGCTCCATGGTGCGCTTTGTGCTGTTGTCACCCCCCGGCCACTCACCGCCATCGGCGTTGGCCGTATCGGCGGTGTAGCCCAGGCCATCAGTCAGCGTCAGGACCTCGCCTCCGTTGCCAAGTCCACCACTCCCGAAGCTGTCGCACAAGTCGCCGGTGACGTCGCTGACTGTGTCATCAGCGGTGCGCTCAATGAGGTAGTAGTCTCGCGGCGCAAGCTCGCCGCTCAGCGAGATGATCACCCCACCACCGTCGCGAAGATCCCACCCATCCAGGGAAATGGTCAGATCGCCGGTGTTGTGGAGCTCGATCCATTCGTCGAACGGGCTGGCGGCCGTACCCATCCAGGCCACTTCGTTGATCACCACATGGTGAGTGGCCGTAGGGAATCCGCGATCTCGCACGAATGCTGGAGATTCCACCGCACCACCGGCCGTGGCGCTCAATCCGCTAGCCACCGCTGCTGTCATCAGCCCTCCCGCTAGGATGGCCAACCCCAGCCGAGATCGGTCGCGACGGCGATTCGTCAAGAGGTCCCCAGGAGGACGTGTCATTGCACTGGTGCCAATTGCGGCGTGGTAACAGGCTGGCCGTGGCCGACAGTATACCCCAGACCGCCGATCCGTGCCACGACCTCCGGCGACCCGTTACGGATAAGGTCAGACGGGTGACGTCCGGCGAGACCACCCGATCCTGAAACATGGGTCATCACCTGCCGTCTGGGTGACACGAAACATTGACATGCGTCGTGAATATGCTACAATCCCCGGCACCCGAGAAGTAGCCGTGCGTCTCCATTATCACACGCTAGAGCAGCAGCGAAGCCCGTCACAGCAACGGGCTTCCCACAAGGGGAAGGGCGAAATGACCAATCCTCCAGTCGATCTGGCCGATCTGTTCGCGGTCGCCCAGCAGGCGATCAGCGCTCACCAGGGGGAGATCAACGCCCTCGACGGCTACAACGGCAACCACGGCGACAACATGGTGCAGAACATGCAGCTGATCGTCAACGCGCTGCAGCAGAAACCCGATCAGCCCCCTGCCGCGGCCCTTCAGCACGCCAGCCAGCAGCTGCAATCGCAGGGGCACGGTGGCACCAGCCAGTACTACGCCCAGGGATTGGCCCAGGCCGCGGCGCAGGTCCAGGGCCAGTCTAGCCTGACGCCGGACGACGCCCTCTCCGTGGTGCAGTCACTTCTGGGCGCGATCCCATCGGAGGGCCATCCGCAGCAACTCCAGGCTGGCGCAAGCGTCCTCGAGCAGGTGCTGGGGATGAGTCAGGCCCAGCCCGTTCAACAACCCCAGAAGCCGTCGGGGTTGGGGGGACTCCTTGCATCGCTGGTCCCCGCAGCACTG
>JASFVG010000417.1:0-4367 GCA_050049955.1 Anaerolineae bacterium
AGAGGTTGCGCCCGTGGTGTGGAACGACTACGTGGAGAGCCGCACCGAGGTCAGCCTCATCGCCGGAACTGCAGGCGTCGGCTACATGTATCCCCAGGACATGGATGAGCAGCAGATGGAGAGCTACCTGGAGGTCGCGGCGCGCTACCTGGACGATACCGGCATTCGCTCGCTCTTCGTCTACTCGCGCGATGGGTCCTGGCCCAAGGCGCTCTCGGACCGCTACTACGATGGCCTGCACGACCACGGGCTGCTTGGCCTGATACTGGGTGGAAACTCGCTGCTTGACGACAACGTGGTCTACCACGGCGACCCGGCACCGGCGGTGTGGTCCTCATACGGGCTGGGGCCAGACAACGTCGAAACGGTGGTTGATCACCTGCTGTCCCGCACGCCTGCCGAGGTACATATCGACCTGCCTGACTATGCCTACCACGCGGGCCAGGCCGTGGACGATCCGGACGCCGTCGGCGTTCGGGCGGCCCAGTTCTCTCGGGAAGACCTTCCGTCCTGCTGCATGGTCGTCTGGGGGCCGTATACGATGCTGCCTCCGGGCGCGTACGCGGTCAATTTCCGGCTGAAAGTCCCGGACAACACCGGCACCGGGCACGTCGCGCGCGTGGCCGTCCACGGCACCGTGGCCGGTGGCGACAGCCTCCCTGAGCTGTACCTGGCTCCCGGTGATTTCGCCCAGCCGGGCACCTATCAACACGTCACCCTTCCATTCACGCTCACCCGGTGCGCGCACGGCGTCGAGCTGTTCTTGGACTACTACGGCGGAGAGACGGGCCACCCGGACGTCGACCTTTACGCGGACACCATAGATCTCGCGCGGTTGAGCGGCCGCTCGATGCCGATTTTCGCCGTCGCCACGTTGAGGTGGGGGCAGCAGTCAGAGGACGTACCCACCGGCTTCCAGGACCGTCTGGAGGCGGGCGGCGGCGTGGTGCTCCACCCGGACGAATTCCTAGCCTCCCTCAATCCCGAGTTCATGATCGACTGGGCCACGGCCTACCTGGGCGCCGGTCACCCGGCTATCCTCGAGGCGCAGACGCTGCTGACCCAGGACCGCTTCCTCGAGAGCCTCCTCGCCGTCCGCGAGGGACTGAAGGAGGTGAAGTAGCGCCCGCACCAGCGAGACAGCGTCAGGATGTCGGGCGGTTCTGCTAGCCACCAACCCTTGTCCTGTCAATCTTGTCAGTCCTGTCCAAAGACCCGTTTGGCGGTTCTCTCTGTTGCAGACGTAGGGCGGTTTTGCTATCCGTCGCACCCAACATCCCGAAAATCCGGTCAATCCTGTCCACATGCCCGCGTCCCCGTCTCGGCGCCTGGGTTTGCACCCTCCCAGGAAGCCGCTACAATCGCTTGGTGCCATCCGCCTGCACAGCCCGCCCTTATGCGGCAGCGGCCTCCGGATGTGCGCGAGTCTAGACCTGAAGGAGCCTTCCCATGTCAGTCGAGCTGATTAGCCTATTGAACCAGGCGATCGCAAGAGAGATGCAGGTCTCGATCCAGTATATCGCCCAGCACTGCACTGCGGTTGGCGAGGGGGCGGCGGTCCCGGGCCGGACACCCTCCGCCAGGCGGGCCAAGTTCGTGGCCAGCAACTGGCCAGTCTGGCTGCCCGGTTCAACGCTCAAGCAGATTGCCATTACAGAGATGAAGCACGCCGAGGCCATCATCGAGAGAGTCGTCGTCCTGGGCGGGGAGCCGGCGACGGAACCATCCCCCATCACCGTCGGCACGACCATCGAGGAGATGTTGGCCCTGGACCGAGAACAGGAGCGAGAGGCCATCGAGTTGTATCGTCGCATCATCGGCGTGGCACGCGACGAAGGAGACGACGTGACGATGAACCTGTTCGAGCAGATACTATCGGACGAACAGGCCCACCATCGCACGTTCTCAGATCTTATCGAAGAGGACTGATCACGGGTTGCTCGCGGGCCAAGCGCGACCGAAAGATCTCCCCACGACCTCGGAGGTTCCGGCACGCTCCCGCCCCACGAGGGTGTCCTTGGTGCGCAACGCATGCCGTCTAGACAAGGCCGCGCACCAAACCTCCGAGGTCTGGTGCGCGACCAGCCGCACGCCAACGCCCGTCCGACTCCCGGCACAACCGATGCGTTGCACCGTCCGCCGAGTACCCGAGTGGGGGCAACCGTCGGCCGACCGCCACGCAGACAATACGCGTTGCGGGGACAAGCCCCTTAAGTCGGCGTCTACGGCCACCAGCGAACCGCCTCCCGCGTTTGACAAACCCGGCAAGCCGGTCTAGACTGCACGGCTGTCACCCCCTACTGGCCCCGGCAGCATGAAGAGAGCCTTCTTTCTCTGGCGCACATCTGCAGACCCCCCCAGCCACGACTGGCCTCCCGCCCGCTCCCGAGTACAATCCCGCGACGCCCCGTTCCAGCTCGCCCCAGCGGAGGTAATATCGAAATGGCGCCAGGCCTGTTCTCCATTCGCAGCGTGATGGACATCTACGACGTCGACGAGATGTTCGCCCGATTCCCGGTGGACGCCACCATCGCGCAGCAGAACGTCCCTTCCCCGTGGAAGGTCAAGGTCCACGTGGATGGCTATGCGAGGCTGCTAGTCATGGTTCAGGAGTGCAGGAAGATGGTGCTGGACTACCTGCTCAACGTGGGCTACGTCGGTATGTCACACCTGTGGATTGAAGTGGATGGTCCGGAGGAGTTCGTCACCCCGCTACCCGGAACCACCAGGTCGTTGCCCACCCGGTACTGGCACATCCTTCCCCACCAGCTCGACAGCCGCATAGCCGCCACGCTGTTTCGCCTCGTCGGCGTCAGCGCACAGACCATAAGAACCGTTTCGCTCGGCGGCAAACCAGGGGGCACGCGGTCTGGATATGTGATCGAGGGGCAGGATGCTTCCTACTCCTGGACGGAGACGAGTTCCCTCTATCCGGAGTCAGACATCGTAACCGGGAGCCAGTGCTTCTACAGGAAGGTTGGCGTACGCATATCGGAAGCGCGCGCCCGCTGCGAGTCCCACTTCCTGGGAGATGGCCAGGTTGTCCTGGACGCATCGCCCGACTCTGCCATCGGAAGGTTGGGCTTCGGCCAGACCCTCACCGGCATATCAAACCCGGTGTTCGTCAAGCGCTGTCGCGCGAGATACCGCGCAGGCCACTTCTAGCCAGCTATCGCCAGCTTGCGCCCTGTCCCCCGTCACCCCCGCGCAGTCGAGAGATCTCGTCGCACACCTCACAAGACCTCGGAGGTCTGGCGCGAGGCCTTCTCTGGACTCTAGAAGGTGGCTTGGCAGGCCAAAGGCACCCTTGCGAGCCGGGAGCCTGCCGAAACCTCCGAGGCCTGGTCGCTCCCGACCCCCTACTCCACCAACCCCAGCAGCACCGCGATCCAGGCGACCGCGAATACGGCGTACACGCAGAACACCAGCCAAGGCAGAACTGGGTAGGAGCCGAAGAGTAGATGGCGGAGTAACCCGATACAACTCAGGACATCCAAGACCGCCTCTACCTCAAGCACCACGGCCATGCGCGCTCTGTCGTCTGTCTGCCAGCCGCGGAAGGAACTCCAGGCCATGGCCAGTAGCGCCGCACCCAGCAACCGGCTAACGATCGGATCGATAGGCGCCCAGCGCAGCGCCGTCAGGAACCGGCCTGGGGCGATCAGCATCGGCAATCCAAAGAGTAGGGCCACCACCGCATGAACCAGGAACAGCGTCTTCAGAGTCTTCGACATCACACGCCTCCTCTTCAGCGCCTGCCATGGCCAGGCAGGCCTAGTACCGTCATCCGAACAGACCGAACACCGCGCCGATTTTGCTGATCAGCCACATCAGCGGGGACAGATCCGGCCGCCAGATGCCCAGAGCGTACACCAGCGCGAAGGCCACGATGGCGATGCCCACAACCTTGCCGGTCAGGATCAGGATATGTATGGCGGCCTTCAAGTAGCGCAGGAGAAGGAATCCGACGAGTACCACTCCCACCGCCACGACCACGAAAACCGGCGAGATGTCCATCTGGTGATCACCCTGCGTAACCACGCCCTCGGACCCCCGAAGGGAGGACCGGGCATCGCCAAGTCCGGTGCGAGGCGGTTGCCTCTGTACAGGGCCCGTGGTCGAATAGGAGGACAGCCCAAGCCGGGCGACCACAGGTGTGCGACGGCGTGTTGGGCCCTGCAAGGCCAGTATACCATAAAGCCCGCGAATGCAAAGCCCCCTTTTCAGACCGCGCTAGCCCTCAACCTTGGCCTCCTGCCCATGCTGGTGTACACTCCTCAGCTGACCGACCGCCGCTTTTCTGAGTCACGCCGCCCACCGGCCGGTGACTGCGAAGGAGGCACCATGCGCTACGGATACTTTGACGA